>CBFDAZ010000250.1:0-7444 GCA_965602825.1 uncultured bacterium | reverse complement strand
TGGCCGGCCACATGCCTGGAGGCCCGATGCTGACCAGCCACTCCCTCAGTGGATCGAGCTGGACTTCGGGCGCATCGTCACGCTAACCACGGTCCACGTAACCTCCCAGACGAAGGCGCTGGCGGCCAGTTCGTTCCGCGTCGAGGTGTCGGCCGGAGACGCGTGGCAGACGGTGGCCGAGGTCTCGGGCGAGCAGCAGCGACGGCACGTTCTCTCCTTCGCCCGGACCAGGGCATCGAAGCTCCGTGTCGTCCTGATCGAGGCCCCCGTAGGCGCTGGCCTCTGCCAGGTCCGTGCCTACGACGAGCCCAACACGGAGGGACAGTCTTGAGACGACCTGCCACTATGCTGCTGCTCGCGATAGCTCTGGTCCCTGGGCCGGCGCACGCTGCCTCGATCGCCATCTTCGCCGAGCCCGACTTCCCGTACTACATCGCCTCGCCGTCTGTGACGCCGGAGTTCGTCCAGTACTGCCTCCGGAGTGCAGGAATCGAAAGCGATCTCCTCACAGCCAGTCAGCTGGCCGATCCGAACAGCCTGAATAGCGCCCGCTACACGATCCTCGCCTACGTGTACGGGAACACCTTCCCCGTCGCCGCCCTGGACAATCTGCGGCGCTTCCACGCGGACGGAGGGTGCATCATCGCCTTCGGCGGCGTGCCCTTCTGCCATCCGTGTGTGCTCCAAGACGGGGAATGGGTGGACAAGATCGACGACATGGGCTGGGAGTTCGTCTCCCATCAGCAGATGGGCACGGGAATCTGGGGACAGACCGAGGACGCGGAGTCGGTCGCTCATGCCCCCGGCGATCCCCTCGGCCTGGCCTGGATGCCCCTGCCCACGACTGCGGCCGGTGTTGTCCAGTTCCCGCGACTGGGCATGACGCGTGAGGATTCACAGGCCCTGGGCTTCGACCACCGGCTGGGAGTCCCGGCCGAGGATCGAGTCACGCCTGTTGTCTCTGTCGTCAACGACGGCAAGCCCATCGGTCACCCGGTCTGCATCATCGAGCACCACTGCCCGGAGTTCAAGGGCGCGATCGACATCTGGGCCGGCGCGACCTTGAGCCGCGACTTCTCGCTCCGACAGCACGAGCAGCTAGTGGTGAGCTGTTGTGCGTTCGCCCTGGAGAAGAAGGGCCACTTGACGAGCAGCCGGCGGTCCGAGGTGCTCGCAGCCACGCGATCGCGGTTCCTGGAGCCAATGACCGCAGCCCCAAGGCGCAAGGGCCCGTTCATCCTGCGTGGGAAGCCGCCCGCCGAACGACTTCTGGTGCTCGACGTCATGTCTCTCGGCTTCGAGGAGCAGGCGCTGGCTCTCTCGCTGCAGGGGATTGTCAACCGGCGGCAGCCCCGGGTCTACCTGATCGGGCACTTCAAAGACCGCAAGTGGCTCGATCTCCTGCATAGGGAGGGCTGCCGACCGGAGGAGTGCGCCACTCTCGGGGAGTTGATCGACGCCTTCCGGGACGAGATCGCCGGGGCGATCCTGTGGGACCCCGCTGAGCCCCACACGATCAACCTCGCCACGACTCTCGCGGGGATCGAGGACGCGGTGATCGCGACCCCCGAGTTGGCCAGGACGCACGATCTGGAGGCCATCGACGATCTGCGCGGCCGTTTCCGCAGCCCGGCGGAAGGCTACGAGTGGGCCCTCGCCGAGCTGTGGCCCAAGCTCCAGCACCGCGCCATTGCCTGCCTGTCACCTCGAGCCCTCGCGCCGCGCGATTACCTCGTGGAGCACAAGGTCTTCACCTTCTGGCTCGACGCCGAGATCCGCCACCAGGTGCCCCCCGACCAGCGGCTCTTCTTCGAGAGACTCCTCTCCGCCATGCCTCCCCATGGCGCGGTCTACGGCTGGTGGCAGGAGGGCGACGAGGGCGGCATCGGCGAGTGGGAGGGGGTCCACGTCAGCTCGCAGTATGCCAAGATCACCCTCTGTACCGTGGGAGCGCACAACCTCAGCGTCCATTGCGGCACCAAGATGCCCGCAACGCTGCCGCAGAAGAATATCACCTACGGCAGCCTCGACCGGAAGGTCTACCTCACCTTCATCGTCTCTGACGGCGATAACTTCGGCGCGAACCTCTACGGCGTGATCGCCCGGTTGTGGGAGCAGAAGATGCGAGGGAAGGTGCCCATCGGCTGGGGAATCTGTCCCACGCAGCTCGAGCTCACGCCGGACGTCGTCCGCTACTTCTACGAGACCGCCACGGCGAACGATCTCTTCGTCTGCATGGACGGTCTCGGCTACGTCTATCCCGACCACTACGGCACCGCCCTGGGTCGCCCGGAGGACTACTACGGCCGATTCCTGCGGCAAACAGCGCCATACATGCGCCGGCTCGATCAGCGGCATCTGTGGTTCCTGGGCGGCAGCTCCCGGGCCGAGCAGATGGCCAAGGTCCTCCCGCTCGACGGGCTCTTCGGGGAGTACGGCGTGCCGGCCGAGCGGAAGCAGACGCTCATCGGCGAGACGGCTGCGCTGTGGGCCGACGTGAACCCGTGGGAGAAGCCGTACGACGAGGTGGACGCGTACGTGCAGCGCATCCGCGAACGGACTCCTGTCGAGCGGCCCGCCTTCCTCTTCGTCGGGACGAACGGCTTCTGCGTCGGCCCCAACGAGGTCGCCCGCATCCTACAGGAACTCGGCCCGGACTACGTTGCCGTCCGACCCGATGAGCTGTGCCACCTGTACCGGAAGTATCGGAACTCAGGCGTCGATGCCAACCCCGGGCCTCGCCCCCCTCTCGACCTTGCACTTCCTCCGCCACGGGGCCCCTACGTGAACGATGACGGAGCGCTCGTTGTGCGCGAGGACGATGATGACCCCGATATCGGTGGCTGGTACACCGATCCGCACGGAACCCAGTGGGTGAGGAAGAGGCTGGAGGTTGCCTTGCCCGATGATGCGACAGAAGCAACCGTTCATGCAATGGTGCGGGGCCAGCCCCGTGCGCAGGTGACCTTCCGCATCAATGGCCACGAGCACGCCGTTCGGCTGGACTCACCGGCCTGGCAGTGGGCAGCCGTCACGGTCCCGGCCTCGGAGCTGCGAGACGGAGAGAACGAGATCTGGTACACCGGCAACCCCGATGCTCGGCTGCAGACGGCCGGCGACAACTCAATCGACCTGGATCATTCGGACTTCGGCGGCCCGGAACGCTGGTCCAGCCTGGCCGGCGAACTCATGTGCTATCTCGAGATCAGGTAGGACGGAGAGGAGAAGCGTAGCTATGATGCCGGCAATCATCGTCTGTGCCGTCTGTACCTTCGCAGTGGGGCAGGCGCCGAACCTGATCCACAACGGTGACCTCGAGCTGAACGTCCCCGACAGCCCGCCTCCCGGGTGGACGATGTGGGGCGCGGAGCGCTACAAGGACCCCGCCAACTACACGCGGGACACAACGGCCCCCCACGGCGGCGAGGCATGTCTCCGCATCCACCATCCCGCCGATACGGCCGGGTATATCGTCACCGATCCGCGCTATGCCATCCGGCCCCGAGCCGACATGATCTACACCGTGTCCTTCTGGGCGCGCAGCGACAAGCCGGGTGACGGCCTATTCCGCACCACCTGCTACGAGACAATCGCCCCCTACGTGGACGCTCCCTCAGCGGGGTCGTTCCCGATGGCGCTGACCACCGAATGGAAGTCGTTCCGCTTCGAGCTGCGCGAGGGGCTGGACTTCTTCGCCAACCGCAGCCGCTACCTGATGCTCAACTTCACCGCGGCGACGGATCAGGCGGAGGAGCGCACGCTCTGGATTGACGACGTCGAAGTGGTTGAGAGGCCGAACCCGGAGCCCGCCCGCCTGATCGACGAGACAACGCTTGAGTATGAGCCGCTGCAGCACCGTCTGGGAGAGGGCGAGCGCGTCGAGCTGACCATCGATGCGAGCGACAGGATCCGGCCTGCAACGGCCCAGGCGGGCGGAGTCTCCTTCCATCGCGTGGCCGGCTGGACGGGACACCCCTACGACCGCGAGGGCAACTACACGCTGCCCCCGGGCATCGAGGCGGGTATCCGGGACCTGAACCTGCCGCTGACCCGCTTCTACGCGGTGGGCGCCGAGCCGTTTGGCGTCGAGGCGTCGGTGGACCGGGCGGCGGAGGTCTGTGGGCGCTGTGGCATACCGGAAGAGCATGTGGCGCTGGAGCTGGAAACACAGGGCGCCTCTGAGAAGCTCCCGCCCGCAGTGTGGGGGCGGGCTGTCGCTTACTCGCGCCAGAAAGGCTACCGGTTCCGCTACTGGGAGGTGGCGAACGAGCCGTACGCAGCGCTCTGGGGGGTTGAGTCGGCCTTTCCCGCGTCTGACGACTACATCGACCACTTCCTGAGTGTCAGCTCAGCGATCCGGGCGGCCGATCCGGCTGCGCAAGTCGGGGTCGCGATCAACGCCCAGAACCTGAAGTGGGGACAGTGGGTCCTGAAGAGAGCAGCCGGCCAGTACGACTTCGTCGTCGGGCACTACTACTGCGGCGGTCGGGTGCACGAGTTGTCCTTCGAAGACATCGTCCTGACCGAGAACTGGAAGACCCTCGACCGCATCCTCCGGGTCAACGCCCTCATCGACCGGCTGAACCCGGGCCGACCGGTCTACCAGCTCGACACGGAGTGGGGAATGCACAGCAGCGACCCCGAGGGCCGGCGGGCCGACTACGTGGACCGCAACGCCAATATCTGGGGCACGCTGCACCGGGCGGTCCGGCTGATCTACTACGCACGCGAGGGGATGCTGCGTGGCGCCAGCGGGTGGCAGATGCTGTCTCGGACCGGCGGACAGGGCTTCGGCATCCTGTTCGCCGAGGCACCGGAGCAACGCTCGCTGCTCTATTGGCTCTACCACTACTTCAACCGTCACGTCGGCGACCACGTCCTGCGGGTGGAGGGCACCGGGCCGTGGCATGAAGCGACCGGCGCCGACGGCAGCCAGCTTCGCGGACCCTACATTCCCGCTCTCGCGACCCTCACCGATGACGGCAGCGCGCTTCATCTCGTCCTGGCGAATGGCTCATGGACGCAGGAGTTCCCCTGCCGCGTGGAACTCAAAGCCTTCCGGGTAGCCGACGCTGCGGCCGTCGTCCTGTCCGACTTCCGCCCGAATCCTCAGGATGCCAAACCGCTCCTCGATCGGAGCGAAGACGCGGTTGCGCCGCTTGCGATCGAGGTCGAAGCGGAGGTGCTGGCCTTCACGATCCCGGCACGCTCGGTTGTCTTCCTGACGGCGCAACAAGGCTGACGGAAGGCGGTACATTCCCGGCCGCCGTCCGCCGCAGATGCACGTGTGGGCGTGTTGAGAAGGGGGCTGAGCCGTTGGGACTGACCCCATTTTGCCGGCCGTTGGCAAAACTGGGGTCTGTCCCCTCGTTGGGGGTGGTCTTGCAGCGCCCGCTGTCCCCTGCTCGATCGCCTACTGCTCGGCCGGCCGCAGCTCGATCCCCCGCAGGTTCATCACGGCCAGCTTCGGCTTGCTGACCGGGACGACCGAGAACTGGTACCGGCCGGGCTCCGCCAGGCGGACCGTCCCGAGCTTCTCGGTGACGAACTCCGTCCACGAGCCCGTCTCGCGGATCTCACCGTCCAGTTGCTGGTCCGCGACGTTCAGCCGGTACGTGCTGCCGCCGCTGCCCGCGTCGCACGCGAAGGCGATCTCCGCCGCGAAGGCGCCCGGCTTGGTTACGAGCACATCCCAGCTCACCCAGTCCTTCACGTCCGTCCAGTAGCCGATGTTATCCTTGCCGCGGCCGGACTCATATTGCGCCGTGTTCCCGTGGACCTCCGCGTCCGCCGCCTTCAGGCTGATCGTGCCGTCCGGCGCCTGGCTGATGGAGTCATCTATCTCCGCTTCCCCGTCGATCTCGAGGACCACTACGGTATCGATCGGGTCCGGGGCCTCGCCGGGCAGCTCGATTGACATGCCGGTCTCGGAGCGCGTCACCTGCAGGGCGCTCTTCTGCTTGTCAGCCAGAAGGTACGCGCTTTGCACGTCGCTCTTCAGCCCCGGCACCTCAAGAGTGCCGTCAGGCCACTCGAACACATGCAGGTAGAGCTTCCCGGGCTTGACGGTGCAGCGCCCCCAAGGTAACCGGCGGAAGGGGCTCATATTCGCACCGTAGATGCTGTCACCGTTGACCTGCAGCCAGTCCCCCACCGCCTTCAGCCGCTCCACACTCGGCTGTGGGATGATCCCCTCAGCCGTCGGGCCGACGTTGAGTAGGTAGTTCCCGCCCTTGCTGACGATGTCCACCAGGTTGCGGATCAGCCCCTCGGGCGACTTCCAGTTCTCATCGTAGCTCTTGAATCCCCAGGTGTCGTTCAGTGTGGCCGGCGTCTGCCAGTCGCCCTGGATGCGGGCGCCGGGGATCTGGTTGTCTCCCATCTCCTGGAAGTCCCCCAGGCCGTGGCCGATCCTCCCGCTGACGAGCGTGTCGGGCTGCAGCTCGCGGACAAGATCCTTGAGCTCCTGGGCTTGCTCGGCGGTCGGCGTACCGATGTCGAACCAGATCATCGCGATGGGGCCGTAGTTGGTCAGCAGATCGCGAAGATGCGGCTTGGTGACCTCGTCGAGGTACTTCTGGAAGTCCTTCTTCTCCTCGTCGGGGTAGTCCCAGTTATTGCCCCGGGCATCGGGATGGTGCCAGTCCAGCATCTGCGAGTAGTAGAAGCCGAACTTGATCCCCGCCTCCCGGCACGCCTCGGCGAGGTCCTTCATCGGGTCCTTGCCGTAAGGCGTTGACTCGACGATGTCGTAACCGGTCTGCGTCGAGTCGAACATGGCAAAGCCGTCGTGGTGCTTGGCGGTGATGATCATGTACCTCTGCCCGGCGTCCTTCGCGACCTGGGCCCACTCCTTCGCGTTGAACTTGACCGGGTTGAACTGCTTCGTCAGCTCTTCGTACTCGGGCACCGGTATGCGGGCCCGATGCATGATCCACTCACCGATGCCGGGGATTCGCTCGCCCTTCCAGGTGCCGGCCGGGACGGCATAGAGGCCCCAGTGGATGAACATCCCAAACCGCGCCTCGCGAAACCAGGCCATGCGGCGGCCGTGTTCGGATTGCTCCTGGCCGGCGGCCGTTGAGGCGAGCAGGCCGACCCCAAGCGCGGTCATCACTGCAGCTTCTGTCGACATGGTGAACCCTCCGTTGAGCGCCCGCAAGCGCGGAATGATGATCGTGGACAGGAACGACGCGGGCGCGATGAATCGCGCCCCTACTTGGCGGGGCCTCAGGCGCCCTTGTTCGCCATCGACCGGATCAGCCCCAGGTCCAGGTCCCCCTTCTGCCCCCAGCCGCGTCTGCCGCCGGAGACCTGCGGGCGGAACTCCTCGTAGAGCGAGAAGGCCACCTCAGCAAGGTCCTCGGTATCGTGGGCCTGCGCCAGCTCCGCCATGGCATCGCGGACAGCCGACAGATCATCGCCGAACTTACCGTCGAGGTAC
>CBFDAZ010000249.1:0-7454 GCA_965602825.1 uncultured bacterium | reverse complement strand
GAACTCGACGCTCTGGAAGCATCGCAGGACCGTGCGCCCGGCGTAGGCCTCCAGGCGCAAGACCAGCCGCATCGGCTCCTCGGAGCCCGTCATGCCCTCCAGGCGAACGACGGCGCGGAGGGGGCCATCCTCCTCCAACTCGATCTGGCCGGCGAAGAAGACTCCGTCGTCGAGTCGGCCCTGGGCGTGGGTTATGCCACAGGGGTACGGCTCGTCGGTGAGCAGGAAGTCAACGTAGCTATGCGCGGCGGAGGCGAGCGTCTCGCGGCCATTGAGCTTGACGCTGCGCAGCCAGTCCGCACCCACCCCCAGCTCGACCTGGAGTGGCCCGGTGTCGATGCGGATGCTCTCGCCATCCTGGGTCGCCTGAAGCACGCCCTCGGGACGACCTGGATCTGCACCGCCACCGTAGTCGAGAAAGTAGCGGCGCTTCGAGCCGTCCCGCCGGGTCAGGTCGAAGGGCACGGTGGCCTCGCCCGCGCGGGCGTCCGCGACCGCGCCGCCGTCGGCCGGGAAGGTCAGCAGGAGCCACTTGATCGACTTGTCGGGCCAGTAGGCGAGCGGCCGGGTCTGCACAGGAATGGCGCCGCTGTCATCGCGGAGTCGCACCTTGCCGGGGTCGGTCAGAGCGCCCTGCGGGAAGGGGAGGCCGCCGGATACCAGCGGCGCCTCGGCGTCAGCGGCTGGTGCAGTCCAGAGCTGGACGTCGCCCGCGGGGATTTCGTTTCGCGAAGGCGGATCGCTGCTCAGTGTCTCCACGCCCCAGTGGCGCGCCAGTGCGAGATCGGGTTGGGTGAAGCGTAACTCGCCGGAGAAGGGCATCCAATCGGTGACGTGCGGCTCACCAAACACGGCTTGCGCTTGCGGCGACCGGAGGTCCAGCGCCGGGCAGGTCGGGCTCCACAGGTAGACGAGGGCCTCTCCCCCATCTTCGGCTTCGATCGCGAGCGACTTCGGCGCTCTCTCCGCGAGCCCCCGATAGGCGAAGAGGAGGCCGGCGCGCTCGTCATAGGCTGCCATCCAGCCCGGTGCCGCGATTCCGCGCTGCATCGACAGGGGCGAGGTGACAGCGCTCTCGGCGCGCCAGAGGTGGTAGTCGTGGTCCGTCTGCTGGTCGATGGCGAAGTGCCGCCAGAGGTTGTGGTCGGGTTCCGGGAGCAGCTGACTGGTGGTGCTGACGTGGAACTGGTACCAGTGCCGGGTGTCCCATTGCACGCCCCGGTCGCCGGCCTGCACAATGCGCTTGCGTTGATTCAGTGCGAGAGGCAAGCGCAGCGCGAGCGAGCGCAGGAAGCGGTCTTCGAAGTCGCCTGTGGGCTCCAAACTCGTGGTCGCGGTGACGAAGGGGCTCCCGGCCTCGAACTGCAATGTGACGCCGGCATCGATGGCATCGCCGTCGCCAAAGTCAAGCCGGCCGGTGAAGGTGGTCCGATAGCGGTCGCCCTCGCGCTCGGACTGCCGGTCGCTGACTTGCCACGCCCCCGGCACCTCCTGTCCAGGCGCATAGTCACGCCAGCCGTCGAACGTGGCTGATTCCAGGAGACTCCCGACCAGCATCGGCCCTGTGTTGTCGGCCACGACCGCCTCACCCGCGACGGTCACTGCTGCGAGACTGCCGTTGGCCGTGAGCTCAAAGGTTGCGGCGCCGGTATCGATCGTGACGCCACCGTCAGGTCTCTCCGAGACTTCCATCTTGGCCTCCGCTGCAGCGACGCCCGGCACCGCGTCGCTGGGTTGGTCATCGGGCTTCGGCGGGCGGGCGTGGTCGTAGATGTGAACCTCATCGACACGCCCGGCGAAGAAGTAGGTAACGCCGCTCTTGGCGCCGAGGTACAGATCCCCGCCCGGGCCGATCGGTTCATCCCATCGGGCCTCGGCGACCGGCTCGCCATCCACGTACAGGTAGCCGTTGGGCCGCTCGAACACTCCGGTGATGCGGTGCCAGCGCTCGGCCTGAAGCTGCCCGCCACTGAGGTCAAAGCGCGCCCGATCGTTCTTCAGCCCGAACATCGGCCGGCCGCCCGGCTCGATCTGCAGCCGGTAGCGCTCGCCGCCCTTGTCGATCAGGCACTGGGGCTCGGCGGACTGAAGATCGTCGAGCCAGACCCAAGCATCGAGGGTGACAGCCTCCTGCATCACGAGGTCGGGGTGATCGCGCACGACGACGTAGGAGTGTTGCCCGTCGAACACAAGCGCATGGCCGCCCGGTGACTCGACGTAGTGCGTATCGGCCCGGGCCGCGGCGTGGTGCCGATCACCCGCAACATCCCGCGCGAGGCGGCGCAGTTGTCCGTTAAACGACCACGCCGCGACCGGTCGGTCGTCGGGCGCCTGGGCAGACGCGCCGGTCGCCACCAGCAGAGCGAACAGGCAGACGCGCATTACCATTCCTCCCGTCGAGCCAGCCCGACGCCAGCCCGGTCTATTCACGACGGACGTCGCGGGGTGATCGTGGCAGGCGGCGGACACAGTCGCCAGAAGCCCACGGCGCCCTCACCCCCAACCCGCTCTCCCAGCCTCCACCACATTCCCACAGGGGGAGAGGGGGAAACGACAAGACAACGGCGGGGCAATACGGCGACGTCATAGGGATCACGCGTGCCAAGGCACTATTCCTCGATCGGCCAAGGGTAGTCGTTGCGACCGGCTTCCGGTTCGACTGGCCCTTCAGGCAACGTGGCCTGCCAGTCCAGGACGAGCTTCGAGAGCCGGTTGACGATCTTCGGGTGTTCGTCTGCCACGTTGTTCATCTCACGGGGATCGCCTGGTATGTCGTACAGCTCGACCCGGCTGCGGTCCGGGTTCATCAGCAGCTTCCACTGGCCATCCCGGATCGCGAGCATGGGGCTCCGGTGCACGACGTGGCCATGGATGCGGAAGCGCCATTCCCACATGATCGGCCGACTCCGATCGCGCGTCTCCCCCTGGAGAATGTCGCTCACGTCCTCGCCGTCCAGGCCGGCACCCTCCGGGAGGTCCGCACCGGTCAGGGCGCAGACCGTGGGCAGGAAGTCGACGGCGGTCAGGACCGACTTGTCGTCAATGCGTCCGGCCGGCACATGGCCGGGCCAGCGTACGATGAACGGCATGCGAACGCCGCCCTCGTAGAGGCTGCGCTTGCGTCCCCGGAACGGCCCGGAGGAGCCCATCGCGCTGTGGCTTGCGTTGCGGATGTGGAAGTCCTCCGGGCCGTTGTCGCTGGAGAAGACGATCACCGTGTCGTCGGCCAGGCCCATCTCGTCGAGCTTGTCGAGCAGCCGACCGATCTGGGCGTCCAGGTCGGTCACGGAGGCGTAGTAGATCTGCATCGCGCCTTTGTACGGCAGCTTGCCGCCGGGACCCAGACGCTTGTAGGGCTCCATCTGCTCCTCGGTCGGGTGGAGGGTCGCGTGAGGGACGAGCGTCCACAGGTTCACGTAGAATGGCTGGTCAGGATGCTCTTCGATGAAGCGGATCGTCTCGTCCACGAACAGCCCCGTCGAGCGGGCGCGGTAGTACTCATCTCTCTCCTCCCACGTTGGCCCGTTGGCATTGAGTGTCCGGTGGTCGTCGATGCCATAGTCGCCCGGCGCGGGGGCGTCCTGGCCGCTGCCGAGGTGCCACTTCCCGAAGTGGGCCGTGGCATAGCCGGCATCCTGCAGGAGCCCGGTTACCGTCGGCGCGCCAGGGTCCAACCAGTTCGGCATGCCGCGGGCCTCGTTCTGCTGCGGCGCAGCGAGATGGCCGTGAATCCGGTGCCGAGCCGGGAAGTGCCCGGTCATGAAGGCCGTCCGGCTGGGCGAGCAGACGGCGGAGTTGACATAGAACTGACCGAACAGCGTGCCCTGCTGCGCCAGCCGATCGAGGCAAGGCGTCTTCAGTTGCCGGTGTCCGTAGCAACCGAGGTCGCCCCAACCAAGATCATCGGCGAGGATGAAGATGAAGTTGGGCCGCCTGCCGGACGAGCGCTGGGCTCGCGCGGAGCCGGCAGCCAGCAGGGGCGCCCCGCCAAGTACCCCCAGCGCCGCGCCTCCGAGTGTGCGTATGAACTGGGCGCGTGCCATGGTCTGCATTGTGAGGCCTCGCTTCGCGTCTCGGTCTGACGCATCGTCTCGGCGTCTGTCCAGGGGTTCCGGTCAACGCCGCCGCTTTCCTGCCGCACGCCCGCGGGGCTCTATGATCGACAACAGCGATAGACGCCGCGCGACGGCAGGCGGGAACGATGGAGATAGGACGGCGTCGGAGCAGGCGCTCCGACCTACGAAACGGCGGATCTGCGGAGCAGCCATCCATGCCGCGAGGCGGCACCCAGAAACGACGAAGATCACACCGCACGCCACCTCGCGGACGTGGGCGTCCGCGCTCCTACGGCAAGTCCTCGGGGCAGGTCCCGGGAGTCCCGCGCTGAAACGAAGCACGACACGGCGCCCGGCAGCCAGGCGCGAAGCCCGGACTTGCGGCTACCTCGGGGGAAGGGGAACGATGGTCTTACGCAGGCTTGCACACTGGGTCCTGGTCTGCAGCCTGGGTCTCCTCGGAGCATTGCCCACACGGGCGCAGGAGTCCACGCCGCAGACGGGTCGGGTCGAAGCGGGCCTGGGGAGCATCCTCTCGGCGGACTACGTCGATCAACGGCACCTGACACTCATCCGCTTCGGTGAGCACCACTCGCACTACCTGCAGCCCTGGCGGGCGTGGCTGGAGACGGTGCCGGCGCACCAGTTCCTGCGGGGCATCGGCGTTGCCATGCCGCGAGCGGGCGAGTACAACTCGGAGCTGATCTGCCGCATGCTCGCCGAACATGGCTTCACCTGCGGGCGGGTGGAGATCGGCTGGGGCAGCCTGAACTACGAGGATGACACGAGTATCAACGGGGCCGATGCGCTGCGTGAGCTGCTCTCCACGATGCTCCGTCACGGCATCCGTCCCCTGGTCCTGCTGAACGCCCATCAGGGGGCGCCGTGCCCACTCACCTTCTTTGATGTCACGGTCACGGAGCAGGCACCGGCCGGAACACGAGCACTCGTGGTTGAGGACACCGACCGGCTGCGAGTCGGGTACAGCGGGCCATGCAACCTGACCAAGTACTGGGCCGGCGAGGCGCTCATCACCGAGGTGGACGGCAGCCGCCTGACGCTGAGCAAGCCCCTGCCGGAGACGGTCGCGGCCGGAACGAAGATGCCCTTCGTGGCCCTTAAGTACCGTCCCTTCTCGGAGCCAGGCAGCGACGACTACCGGGAGACGATGGCCGGCTGGCGGAGTTACGTTCGCACAATCGCGAAGTTCGCGGCGGAGGCTCTGGGCACAACGGGTAGCGAGGACCTCGGGTTCGACCTTGAGGTCTGGAACGAGCTGACCTTCGGCACCGAGTTCCTGTACATCAACCACTACTACGATCCGCAGCTCGTGGAGTACGACGAGAGGTCGATCTGGGCGAACCTGGTGGCGGAGACGGCTGAGGAGCTGGAGGCGGACCCCGGACGCTACGCCGGGGCGACGCTGGTCAACGGGTTCGCCAATACCATCCCCTGGCCAGCCAGCTCGCAGCAACCGGCAAGGGTCGGTGGCATCTGCAAGCACCCGTACGCCGGGCCGAAACGGCTGCCCGATGAAGAACAGAGGAGCAAGCCGCTCGACGCGCAGGGGCAGCCCACCGACTTCGTGCCCACTTATCTGTCCCACTTCCCCGAGTACTACGGGTGCGCGATTCAGACCGAGACGATGTGCCGCGATCTGGCGCCCATCTCAACCGATATCTACCAGACCTTGCACGGGCGTCTGGTCCGCACTGCCGCACAAGGCGGACCGTGCCCGGTCTGGATCACCGAGGTCCAGTTCGATTCGGCGCAACGCGAGATTGCGGATGCCGACGAAGCGATGCGGCTGAAGGCGAAAGCCGCGCCGCGGTACTTCTGCTTCTTCCTGAACAAGGGCGTGGAGAAGCTCTTTCTCTTCAACGCGACCGGCCACGACAGGCCGGCGCTGGACTTCGCCACGATCAGCCCCGAGTTCCTGGAGTACGCGAAGGCGAATGATGCGTGGCCCGATCCCGTGGACCGGTTCGTGTCCCCGCAGCTCCGCATCATCAAGCGCATCACGGATGCCATGGCGGACGGACTGGACGCCGACCTGATCGAGACGCGCCCGATCGGCGTCGCCTCGATCACCGACGAGCACGGCCACTACCAGTTCGCGGGCGATGGAACAGCCAGCAACCCGCCTCTCTACAACCGCGAAGTGCTGGCCGTGCTTCCCTACCAGGTGAACGAGCACAGGTTCGTCATCGCCTACTACGTGATGACGCGAGACGTGGTCGCGGAGCTGGCTCCGGAGCGCTACACGGTCACGCTGACCGGCATCGCAAGCAGGCGGGCCCGGGTTCGAGGGTACGACCCGATCACCTATGGCGACGTGCCAGCCAGTATCGACGGCAGAACCGAGGAATCCATCACGCTGGACATCATGGCGACGGACTACCCACGGTTGCTGATCATCGACGAGGCGGCGGAGTAGGCTTGAGACGGTGAGTGGGGAGCGAGGAGGCAGCCGTTGTGCCGGCGGGCCCCGAATCTCCGATGCAATGAGGAGTGTCATGAGTCAGGTCACCAACGGCTGGATCATGCGGATGGGGCTCGCGGTGATGGCTGCCGATCTGGGGGTCGCAAGCCCTTGCCTGGCTGCCTTTGACTTCGAGCAGGCCAGTGATGCCTTTGGGTACCATGAGGCCTTTGGCATCGACCCGGAGCGCACGGAGTACCCCTACAGGGTGACGCTGATTGGCTCGAATGCGGCCGGGAACGCGTTTCATCCCGGCGAACGGCCGGAGTTCAGGTTCCAGATTGAGAACCTGACAGACCAACCTATCACGGCCGATGGGAACGCGGATGTCATCCAGTACGGCGGCCGCAGCCGGCCGGGCGAGCAGTGGGTCCCGGAGTTCTTCCGGATCGATGAGGTGGGTTCGGCGCCAATCGCGATCGATCTGGAGGCGAAGGGCTGGCAGAACCTCACCATTCAGCCGCCCACGCCCGAGCCGAAGGGCGGCTATGCAGTCGTCATCGACCTGGGCGAGCACGGGCGGCAACTGCTGACGAACTACGTGCGGACCTTCAGGGTCGCCACCAAACGGGTGCAATTCCCCAAGCAATCGCTCGAGAGCATGCCGCCGGAGATCCTCAACCGCCTCGGCGTCCAGGCCATCCGTTACGGGGTCGCGTACCGGCCTTCCAGCTCGGACCGGTACGAGGAGCATGTCGCCTGGCTCGGCGAGGAGTTCAAGGCCATGCACGAGAGCATGGTCACGGCGGTGGTCGAGATCGGGACCAGCCACGAGGCACAGCCGTTGGGCCGGGGCCGGCCGCACCTGGACGAGGACAACGTGATGCAAGGCGGCAAGGAGGACCTGGTCTGGCTCCCCGAATACGACGACGACTACCAGCAGTTCGTCTACCTGCTGGCCAGCACGTACGGGTGGC
>CBFDAZ010000248.1:0-7461 GCA_965602825.1 uncultured bacterium | reverse complement strand
GACGCGCAATGGACGAAGTTGCAGCAGCTCATGCAGCCGCGCATGGGTGGTAGGAGGCCCGGTGGCGGCGCCAGGCCGGGTGGAGGCGCGGCGCCGGGTGGAGGCCGCTGACAAGCATCCTGAACCCATCATCGTAAGGGGCCCGTCGGCGCCATCGCCGGCGGGCCGTTGCCTTGGCGGACGGGAAGTGTGCTACAGGGGAGGCAGCCACGCCGAACCGCAGTCTGCCGCCGGCGGGGGCCGGTCCCGCTACCTGTCCCGGATCAGCTCGAACCGTTCGGCCAGGTCCTTGTCGATGACCTTGATGCGCGCCTTCTCACGCTGCTCGGCGGCCCACTTGGGGCGGAGAGCGGCCTCTTTGTCACGCCGAATGATGCTCTCAATCGTGTCCCGGACTTCCTTGAGGGGCTTGTGGCCGGCGGGCTTCGTGTCCTCCACCAGGACGATCGCCCAGCCGTCGGGGCACTCGATCACATCCGTGAACTGCCCGGGCTTGACCTTGAATGCAGCGTCCGTGATCTCCGAGGTGTAGTCGTCACGCTCGATCCACCCCATGTCGCCGCTCTCGTCCTTAGTTCCAGGGTCGATGCTCAACGTCTTGGCCAACCCGCCGAAGTCGGCCTTCGGATCATCGAGGACCTTGTGGATCTCCTCGGCGTTCCTCCGGGACTCAAGCAGCATCAGCCGCCCTTTGATCATGTCGCCGTGCCTGAAGTCATCCTTGTTGGATGCGTAGTACTCCTCGATCTCCTGGTCGGAGACGTCTACCTGAGCGGCCATGAGCTGCTCGGCCAATGCCTCCTGGGCCAGCGATTCTCGCAGATCGTCGATCGTCTGACCCCTGGCCGTCAGCTTGTCTTCGAGCGCCTTGGCGCCACCGGCCTGGGCCTGTTGCAGCTCCAGCTTCCACTGGACACGGGCCTCGTCGGGTGTCAGCCCCTTCTCGTGGGCGAGTTCCTGGACGATGGCCCGATCCACCAGCGTCTTGAGCGCCAGAGGGCCATATCCAGGCCGAAGCTCCGCCATGTACTCGCCGCGGGTGATCTTCTCGCCGTTGACCTCGACTATCGCCTCGTTCGGCGACCGACCTTCCCCGCATCCGGCGAGGCCACAGCCTGCCAGAGCGGCCGCTACGAGGAGCAGCGCAGTCTGCCAGGCCAGCCTGGTGACATTCATGGGATCAGGACTTGTGCGGCGGGCGGTTGCCCTTGCGCGCACGGCGGAGTGGGATCTCGACATACTGCACATCACCATCGTACAGAGTGACTGTCTTCCCGATGTCCCTCTCGATACAGGTCAGCAGCTCACGAAGAATGTCGTGGTGCCAGAAGTAGCCCGGGTTCTCGTCGCGGTACTCCAGCACGAAGTGCGTTCGTTTCTCGCAAACGCGCCCGCGGAACGCCGGGTTCCGTACCCGTACCGGACGCAGGAGCACTTGCTTGCCGGTTCGCGCTTCGATCCGCTTGATGCGCTCGTCGATATCGTTGTCAGTCGGCTGTCGAGACATGCGCGGAGGTCAGATCAGTCTACGGGGCTCGTCCCCTCGTGAGTGTATGGCGGTGCGCAGATGCAGAGGATTCTCAAGGGCTCATTCTCTTCACAGCCCGCCGAGTGCACCTGTCCGGCCGGGATGAACACGCAACTCCCCCGCTCGACCGCCACCGAATTCTCCCCCATCCGCACAACACCCTCCCCACCCAGGACGTAGTAGACCTCATCCGACGCTTTGTGATGGTGGGCACGGGTTGTCTGGCCCGGTTCTATGACGGCCTCCGCGACGCTGACGTTCCGCGAGCCCCCGCGCTCGGGCCTGACAAGCTCCGTGACCGTGGAGCCGTCCAAGGTGCGGTAGGGTTTCTCCGGCTCCAACGGCCCTCCCTGTGGCTCCTCCATGTCATCGGTCCTCAGCCTTCACGGCATCCAGCAGCAGCGTCGCGCTGGCGACGTAGCCGGGCAGGACGCGCTGCGTTTCGCTGATCCACTCACAGACCCCTCCCTCCCGGAACTCCGCGATCAGCTCTCGCACCAGCCTATGGGCGAGCTCGGCGTAGTCTGCAGACACCAGGCAGCGCGCCACCCAGCCCGACGGCACCGCCCAGTAGCCGCCATTCTGGTAGGTGTCCTGCGGCACTGGCATCAGCAGGCGCTCCCAGTACTCGCCCGCCGGCAAGTGGCGCACATGGCCCCGCAGCACGCACTCCTCGTAGGAGTCGGCCAGCAGGCGTGCAATCCGCCGTCGCTGCGAGCTGCCGACCGCCCCGATGCGCACCGCATAGGCGCTCCCCCACAGGTCGATCTGCCGGCAGTCGTGCGTGGCGGCAACGAAGGCTTGGGGCTCCTCATCCCAGAACTGAGATAACGCTCGATGGGTCCTCTCGGCCTCCTCGTAGGCTTCGTGAGCCGCCTCGTGGTCTTCGCAGCGGCGGCACATCGTGCCCATGAGCTGCCAGGCCTCCCAGAGCAGAAGCGTGGAGAAAAAGACGGCCCCCGTCTTCGCAACCGTGTCGGTGAAGCCGTAGCTCGAATGAGGAGATGCCGGATCGACGTACACGGCGCCATCTGCCCGCGTCGGCACCGATCCGAGCGCGCGCCACAGGCGATCCATCCGCTCCTCGAAGAAGCCAGTGTCGCCGTGCCCAAAGACATGCTCGGAGACGAGCTTGACCAGGAACTGCGGATTGTCCGTCGGCGGCGCGGAGCCCAATGGCCGGTCCCTCGGGCCGGCACAGAAGATGGGCGTACCGTCCGCCTCAACGCGGTCGGCTATCGCGCCATCGTCACGCTGACGGGCAAGGAGGTAGTCGATGCCCACGGCTATGTGCTCGGAAGGGATGAGCTGCTTTGCGCCCTCCGCCATGTAACAGAAGTCCCGCGTCCACAGGGCGTCGTAGTGCCCACCGCCGTCGGGCCGGTAGATCACGGTGCCATCTGCCGCCTGCACCCGGCAGGCGTCCAGCAGGCGCAGGCACTCCTCTTTGAGCCAGTCGAAGTCCTCGCCGGGAGCCCTGATCTTCGGGATGTTGGTGGTAAGCAAGGCAGCGAGATCCTCCCGCGCGTTGACGACACCAAGCTGCGTCCGCGACACTGATTGGCTCATCCACGGAGCAATACCTTCTGGCCGCTCTGCGACGCAGTGGTGCTGTCTGCCGGAACTCCCGGCTGCTGGCACGGGTTACGAGGGTAGTTAGACTGGACTACCTCAGTCCTGAACGCGCACATCGCGCCGTGCGGAGGGAGCGTGCCCAATGCCACGACTCGTCAGGCTGTGTGGGAGTATTCTCGTGCTCGTTCTGGCGTCGGCCATGATGGCCTGCGGGGAGGAGCGAGCGCCGAACATCTACGTTACCGCAGGTCCCTACTGGGACCTGGAGGATGACGCTGTCCATCTGGACTTCGGAATCAAGCTGGCCGGCCGGAGTACGGTCTCGCCCGACATCGGCCTGTACGATGACAAGCTGCTGGTGGGCGCCACCTACAACGTGCTCGGCAAGCGCTCGGAGCTCAAAGGACTCTATGGCGGGCCGGGCGCCTTCTGGTACGACGACCACTGGGGTGGAAGCCTCACCCTCGGCACACACTTGACCCGCGAGTGGATCGTCGAGGCCTCCTACCGGGTGACACCGGATTGGGACGGCGGCATCGAGCTGACGGCCGGCTACGGGTTCAACTGGTCGTTGCTGGGCAAGTGACTCCGCGATTGGTCAGCACACGGCGTGGCGGGTGCCCTCGTCAGTCCCGTCGGCGGCCGACTTGGTGCGCGCCGGCGGCCCCAGCATTCTCCGCAACCCGCCTCCGTTGACACCTCCCCTCCGGGGCGTTAGAATACGGCGACATGGTTCAGGATGCTGGTATTGAAGGTACCATTTTCGACATCAAGAAGTTCGCCGTCCACGATGGACCCGGCATCCGAACCACCGTTTTCCTCAAGGGCTGTCCCCTTCACTGTGAGTGGTGCCACAACCCCGAATCGCAGGCCTTCGCGCCACAGCTCGCGCACTTCCCCCGCAACTGCATCGGCTGCGGCAAGTGCATCGAGGTCTGCCCGCGCGGCGCCATCCGTGCGACTCCCGACGGCAACGTGGTCGATCGCGATCTGTGCGACAACTGCGGCAAGTGCACCGAGACCTGCTACGCCGAAGCTTTGGTCATGCACGGCCGCAAGGTGACGGTTGCCGAGGTGATCGAGGAGGTCGAGAAGGACCGGCCATTCTACGACAATTCGGGCGGCGGGATGACGCTGTCAGGCGGCGAGCCGCTGGCGCAGCCGGAGTTCGCTCTGGCTCTGCTTCGGGAAGCCCGGCGGGTCGGCCTCCATAGCGTGCTCGATACAAGTGGGGCTGTTCGCTGGCAGGTCCTGGCGAAGGCGGCGGAGCTTTCGGATCTCATCCTGTACGATCTGAAGAGCCTCGACCCCGAACAGCATCGCACCGCCACCGGCCGGCCCAACCGGCGGATACTGCTCAATCTTGAGCGCCTCGGCCATGGTTCCACCCCGATCCATCTCCGCGTGCCGGTCATCCCGGGCTTCAACGACGATGAGGGGGAGCTGGCGGCGATGGCCCGCCTGGCGAAGGAGCTGCCGACCGTGGAGGAGATCGAGTTGCTGCGTTATCACCGACTCGGCGAGGGCAAGTACGTGGCCCTGGGGTTGGAGTGCCCGACATCCGGACTCGAGCCGCCCGACGACGAGAAGATGGAGGCGCTGGGAAAGGCGGTCGAGTCGGTTGGCGTCGAGTGCATCGTGGACGGCTGATGGGGCGGTTCGCCTCCCCGTGTCAGGACCGTGCAGGGACGAGACCAGGTGAGCGAGAAGTCAGGAGGGGGGAAGAGCGACAAGGTACCATGCCCAAGCGCACCGATATCGAAAGCATTCTGCTCATCGGTTCGGGCCCGATCATCATCGGTCAGGCCTGCGAGTTTGACTACTCCGGGACGCAAGCCTGCAAGGCGCTCCGCGAGGAAGGCTACCGCGTCATCCTGGTCAACTCCAATCCGGCCACCATCATGACGGACCCGGAGATGGCCAATGCGACGTACGTGGAGCCCATCAACCCGGAGACCGTGGCGCGGATCATCGCTCGCGAGCGTCCGGACGTGTTGCTCCCCACCCTCGGCGGGCAGACCGCGCTCAACACAGCCCTGGCCCTGGCCGAAGAAGGCTGGCTGGCCCGCTACAACGTCGAGATGATCGGCGCCAAGCGCATGGCGATCAAGCTCGCCGAGGACCGGGAGCTGTTCAAGAAGACCATGCAGACGGCGGGCCTGGACCTGCCGCTGAGCGACTTCGCGTACAACGTGCGGGGGGCCAAGGAGATCGCCGAGCGGATCGGCTATCCCCTCATCGTCCGTCCCTCGGGTACGCTCGGCGGCTGGGGAGGGGGCACAGCGCGAGACGCCAGTGAGCTCGATGACGTTGTGTCCAAGGGTCTGCTTGACAGCCCCATGAACGAGGTCCTCGTCGAGCAGAGCGTCATCGGCTGGAAAGAGTACGAGCTCGAGGTGATGCGCGACCGGAACGACAACGTGGTGATCGTCTGCTCCATCGAGAACCTGGACCCGATGGGCATCCATACCGGGGACTCGGTCACCGTCGCGCCCGCTCAGACGCTCACCGACAAAGAGTACCAGGTGATGCGTGACGCCTCGATCGATGTCATGCGCGCCATTGGTGTTGACACCGGCGGCAGCAATATCCAGTTCGCGATCAACCCAACCGACGGCCGAATGGTCGTCATCGAGATGAACCCCCGGGTCAGTCGAAGCTCGGCGCTCGCGTCCAAAGCGACTGGCTTCCCCATCGCCAAGATCGCCGCCAAGCTGGCCGTCGGCTACACCCTCGATGAGATCCAGAACGACATCACCCGGGAGACGCCGGCCTGCTTTGAGCCGACCATCGACTACTGCGTCGTGAAGATCCCGCGGTGGCCGTTCGACAAGTTCCCCGAGGCCGATCCGACCCTCATGACACAGATGAAGTCCGTCGGCGAGACAATGGCGATCGGCCGGACCTTCAAGGAGGCCCTGCAGAAGGGCATCCGGTCGCTGGAGATCGGCAGGTATGGCCTGGGGGCGGACGGCCGCGGGCGCCACTATGATGCCATGGATCAGGACGAGCTCAAGTCCTGGCTCGAGAAGCCCCATCCTGACCGCCTCTTCCAGATCCGCAGCGCCATGCTGGGCGGGATGGGCAACGAGGAGCTCCACGAGCTGACGGCCATTGACCCGTGGTTTCTGGACAACATCCGCGAGATCATCGCGATCCAGGACGAGGTCGCCGACCTGCGCCCCGAGCGGCAACAGGGCGGACAGGACCAGGGGAGCGCCGGGGCAAAGGCGGATACGGTCCCGCAAGAGCTCCTGGCGCGGGGCAAACGGGCCGGATTCTCGGACATGCAGATCGGCGTCCTGACCCGTTGGGATGAGATGGAGGTCCGCCGCCTGCGCGAGGAGCTGGGCATCCGGCCCGTGGTCAAGCTGGTCGATACGTGCGCCGCGGAGTTCGAGGCCTATACCCCGTACTACTACTGCACGTACGAGCGGGAAGATGAGTTCCGCCCTTCAGAGAAGCCCAACATCATGATCCTGGGTGGCGGGCCGAACCGGATCGGGCAGGGGATCGAGTTCGACTACTGCTGCGTGCATGCGGCCTTCGCGCTGGCCGAGGACGGGTTCGAGACCATCATGGTCAACAGCAACCCGGAGACCGTGAGCACTGATTACGATACCTCGGACAAACTCTACTTCGAGCCTTTGACGCTGGAAGATGTCCTGAATATCTGCGGGAAAGAGCAACCCCACGGGGTCATCGTGCAGTTCGGCGGACAGACGCCCTTGAACCTGGCCCGCGGCCTCCACGACAACGGGGTCCGCATCATCGGGACCTCAGTTGACAGCATTGAGCGTGCCGAAGACCGCCAGCAGTTCAAGGAGACCCTCCACAAGCGCGGTCTGCGCCAGCCGGCGAACGCGACGGCGACAACGGTCGAGGGCGCCTTGGCCACTGCCGGGAAGATCGGCTACCCGGTCGTCGTCCGTCCGTCTTTCGTGCTGGGCGGCCGTGCGATGCAGATCGCCTATGACAGCGATTCCTTGGCGACCTATATGGAGAGCGCCGTCGAGGTCGGGCCCGGGCATCCGGTGCTGATCGACAAGTTCCTCGAGGACGCGGTCGAGATTGACGTTGACGCGATCGCTGACGGGCAGCGGTGCATCATCGGCGGGATCATGGAGCACATCGAGGAGGCCGGCATCCATTCCGGAGACAGCTCGTGCGCGCTGCCCGCTTACAGCCTGGACGAGGACGAGCTGCAAGCCGTCCGGGACGCCACGTACGCCCTGGCGGCGGAGCTGCAGGTTGTCGGGCTGCTGAACGTTCAGTACGCGATCAAGGGGGATGAGTTGTACGTTCTCGAGGTCAATCCCCGGGCCTCGCGCACCGTGCCGTATGTCAGCAAGGCGATC
>CBFDAZ010000247.1:0-7506 GCA_965602825.1 uncultured bacterium | reverse complement strand
CGTTGGCATGGCGTTACTGGATGCCTACCAGGCGACTGAGGAGGAGGCCTATGGGCAGGCCGCGATTGATGCCGCGAACGCGCTTCTGGCCGGCCAATTGCGCACCGGCGGATGGTACTACCACATCGAACTCGACCGCGTCAAGCGCCTGGAGTACGCCTATCGCGACGTGCCGGCGAGGAAGTTCGGACGCCGGGAGAGCACGACCACCCTTGACGACAACACCACGCAGGCGGCCGTCCGCTTCCTGATGCGGCTCGACAAGGTGCTGGGCCTCGAAGACAAGCGCCTCCACGAGACAGTTGGCTTCACGCTTGAGGCGCTGCTGGTCGCCCAGCATCCCAACGGAGCCTGGCACCAGAACTGGCGGGAGTTCCCGAAGCCGCTGAGTGCCGAGGAGTATCCCGTTATCCCCGCTTCGTACCCGGAGGAGTGGTCCCGTAAGTGGCTCAACGATTGGCCCGGGCGCTACTACCTGAACGACAACGTGCTCATGGACATGATCGAGGTGATGCTCGACGCCTACGACACGTATGGGCATGAGCGGTACATGGAGTCAGCCAGGCGCGCGGGCGATTTCCTGATCCTGGCGCAGATGCCCGATCCCCAGCCCGCCTGGGCACAGCAGTACGACCCGGAGATGCACCCGTGTTGGGACCGGAAGTTCGAGCCACCCGCGATCAGCGGACTGGAATCGCAGGACGCTCTGCTTTCCCTGATGCTGCTCTATCGCCGCACCCGCAGCCGCAAGTACCTCGACCCGATCCCGCGGGCGCTCCAGTACCTTCGGGCGTCTGAACTCCCGGACGGCAGCCTGGCCCGGTTCTGCGAGCTGCAGACCAACCGGCCGCTGTACTTCACGAAGGACTACCAGCTCACTCACGACCCGGCGGACTCACCGAAGCACTACAGCTTCATCGTCGAATCGCGACTCGACCAGATCGAGGCCGAGTACCAACGCCTTTCCAGTACGGCACGCGAGGACCTCTGGCCGCTCCCTCCTGAGCCGGCACCCGCGGGTACTGCAATCCGCGAGATCATCGACGGCATGGACGAGCGCGGGGTGTGGGTCGAGGAAGGGGTGCTGGACGCTCACGACCTGACACCGGAGTCAGGTGTCATCAAGTCAGCAACCTTCGCGGAGAACGTGGGGAAGCTGAGCCGGTTCATCGCGGCCGCCGGATGAGGGCGCGTGGCGCGGCGCGAAGGCCGGTTTGGGCGCCATTTCCGGCGTCCTGACGAGGGCCGGCGACAGGCGAGGTCGCCTGTCCTACCACGGCAGGGATGGGACTTGCGAAGGGGGAACGCCGTCTGCGGCCTGCCTGGTGAGCCCGGCCCGGCAGGCTCCCCGAGGTAGCCCAAGTTGCATCGTGAATAACCATCGGCGACTCACGCGCCGAAGATGTCGCCCGGCTTCTCGCGCGGGTTCTCCGCTTTCTCCACCTTGCCGCCGAGCTCCACGAAGCGATCGATGATCTTCTTCCCCTCGCCTTCGGTCCAGAAAGCCGCGGTCTTGCAGTGGCCGGGGTACTTCTCGACGTCGAGGATCAGCCGGTCTGCGCGCCGCTTGCCCGCCTTGTCGTACAGGGCGGCCGCGAGGTACTCGGGCGGGAAGGCAATCTTGGTGTCGATGCTGGCCCAGCCTGGCTCCAGCGTCGAGGGCTGAGTGCGGAAGACGTCATTGCCCAGGGGGACGACACTCCAGGCATAGCCCTGTAAGGTGTCCTTGCTCCAGGTGACAACGATGGTCTTCGCGTTCCCGGCGAAGGCCGGCTCACCGTAGTGGAATTGCTTCTTCGGAGGACGAAGTGGTTGACCAGAACTGAAGTCGGCCTCGCCTAGCTGGGGCACAAGCACGGAGGCCTCATCGCCCGGCCCCAGCTCCAGCAGCTTCGCCCCCGGGAGGTCCATGGCCAGCGGCTCGTCGCCATCCCAGAAGGCCCGGATGCGGGGCCCTTCACTGTCTCTCAGTACCGTCAGCTCCAGGCGTCCCTCGCCGCAGGCCAGGTTGGTCACCGAGAGCCGATCCCAACCGAAGGGGAGCCGCGGGCGGATCGCCACAGCGCGACCGGTGCCGTTCGGTCTCAGTCCCGTGAGCGCGAAGACGACGGCCTCAGCATTCATGCCACCCTCCCACGGGCGAATCCGGTTCTTGCCCCAGTAGTTGTCGGATGGCGTGTCGTCGGGCTTGTTCATCTCCGCGTACCCGCCGGACGGGGACGCGGCGCCCAGTAGCCCCTCTATCGCCTCGGGTGCGGACACATGGTCGGCGTCCGCGAGCGACCACAGAGCGAGGCCCGGAGTCATGCCAACGTAGTAGCCGCAGCCCGGGGTCGTCTTCACGGTGCCGGAATCCTTCCACAGCCACTGAAGGGCCGCGAGCGCCGACCGGCTGGGCTGTGCGCTGCGGTCGGTGTCCGGAGCCCACCAGTTGAGGCCCGCGGCGAGCCACTGAGGCCGCAGGTTGATGTTGGCGAAGGGATAGCGATAGGGCTCACCGGAGAAGTCGCTCATCGCCGGGGCGTAGTAGCCGCGGTCCTCCATCCAGTAGAGCCGATCCAAGGCATCGCGGACCTTCCTGGCGGCCGCCGTGAACTCCCGGGCCTCGTCGGGCTTGCCCAGCATGGTTGCCCAATCGCACATCGCCCCCGCCGCGGCGATGAACTCCCACGCCGAGTCGGCGCTCATCAGGTCCATCGAGATCCAGTCCGTGGGCTCCGACTCCGTGTGCTCGAAGATCGCGTAGCCGGGGAACCGGTACGTCTCGTCGCCGTGGAAGGGCAGGCGGCCCTGGTCATCGACCTGTTGCCCCAGCAGGTTCGTGCGCAGGTATTCCCAGTGCTCCTTGACGGGCGTGAGGTCGCCGCTCTGGCGCCAGTACCAGTAGTGCTGGAGGATGATGAAGCTCGAGACCTCCGCCCGCTCGACCGGAGCCTTGGCCCAGTTCACTTCCGGCAGCGGCCCTTCGATGGCCACGTCAAGCGGGAAGTTCATGGGGGCCCTGCCGGCCTGGGCGGAGCAGGCGTAGTAGTAATCGAGGTAGCGCTTGACCTCCTCGAACTTCCCGGTCTGGGTCATGAACCGGATCGGGCCGTTGGAGTCGCGCACCCAGCAGGTGGTGTACATGTACATCGGCGAGTAGCCGCCCGATTCGGCCTGCTGTACGCGCACGATGTGCTGCTGGATGGGGATGAACTCGTTGATCCTCTCGTCGGGGCAGGTGATGGTCAGTGCGTCGGAGTACCAGTCCTGCCACCAGTCATAGGTCTCCTTGAGTACGTCGAAGCCGACCTTCTCGAGGCGCTGCGTCTCCTTCTCTGCCTCCTGGGTGCTCGGGGCGATGATGGTGTAAGCGATCTTGGCGACGCTCTCGCCCGGCCGCAGCGCGCCGACGGCGCACAGGCACGTGCACCCGACGTCCGCGACTCCGCCGCGATTCACCTGCTGCGCCGCTTCGGGCAGAGGTGCCGCGATGATCTCGTCTTTGGCATCCGTTCGTGAGCCCACGAATCCGATGCGGACGGATCGCCCCAGACCGTCGGATGTCAGGATGCCGCCCTCCGGTCCGAGTACCCCGGCGTTGTGGGCGACAGCCAGGGCGACCTCTTTGAGCGTCCGGTCGGAGTCGTTGGTCACAGCGATGACGCGAGCGATTGTCGGGCCGGACGGCGGGACGCAGTCATAGATGTCCAGGCGCACGCCGTCCGCATCGCCGAGCCGGGTATGCACGGTCCCGGCGCGCAGGACCCATTCGACCTGCTGCCGCGGCAACTCACGGGCTTTCCCGCGGACGATGAGCACAATTCTCTGGCGGCCCAGCGACCCCTGACGCTTCTGGTAGACCGGGCCGAAGATGTTGCTCATCGTCCCAAATGGGTACTCCAGGCCGGAAGTGGTGAAGAGGCGCCCGTTGCCGAGGGGGAAGCAGCCGAGGTGGGAGTAGTCAGGGATGTCCCCCGCAGCCAGGTCGGCTTCCTGACGCCAGTGTTTGCTGGTATCCGACAGCCATGGGTACTCGGTCAGGAGCCGGTCCGCTGTGAGAGACAGGTTGGCTCGATTGTGCTGAGCGTCGCGCCCACCGCACCCGGCGCCGAGCACCATGAGGCCGGCCGCTGTGAGGCCGGCAAGCACCGTGGCGGCGCGAGCGCCCGCGACGGGAGTACGACGAGGTGGTGGTCGGTGACTGTGCTGGCTCGTATGGCGGTTCATGGGAAGTCAGCAAGCGCGTCCGCAGCTGGGCATCTCAGTGAGCGGAGCGAAGGACGAGTGCGGTCAGGTCGTCCTTGTGCCCTCCCTGGGCATCGGCTCGCGCGCCCTCGACAAGTGCACCGGCTATCTCGGCCGGAGTCTGGGACTGGTGCCGACGAACGACGTCCGCAATCCAGTCGTAGCGTTCATCCAGGTCGTCGGTTCGCACGGCATCGATCACCCCGTCGGTCGCACAGACCAGGTGATCGCCGGGTCTGAGAGCGAACGACTTCTCGGGGTACGCCTGCCCCGGGAACAGCCCCAGAGCCGGTCCGGTCGTCTCAAGTAGGATCGGCGGCTCCTGCTGGCGGCAGAGGACCGCCGGACAATGGCCGGCGCTGATGTAGCGAAGTCCTGAGGTAGCCGGGTCAACGAGGCCGCCGAAGAGGGTGACGAACCAACCGGTTGGCGTTTCCGCCACAAGGGTCTCGTTGAGCGCCGCCACCGTATCCGCGAGGCTGCACCGTTCGCGCGCCAGGATGCGGACCGCCGTACGGACAAGGACCATGAAGTACGCGGCGGCCAATCCTCGTCCGGAGACGTCCCCGACCACAAAGCCGAGGGAACGGCCGTCTTCGCACGGGATGTAGTCGTAGAAGTCCCCGGAGGCCATGACGCTGGGGACGAGGGAGGCACCGGCCGTGAGGTTCCCGAGCCGCGCCTCACCGGGCGGCAGCATTCTCTGCTGGAAGTCGGCCAGGAGGGACACGGCTTCGCCGATCTGGGCGATGTCCTCCAGATCGACGCGATCCTGGAGAGCGTGCATCAGGGGCGCCGCGTAGCTGAGGGGTTCGGTTCTCTCCACCGCCCGATCGACGATGGCCAGCAGTTCCTCGGTCTCAAAGGGCTTCGGCAGGAAGTGGTCCGCCCCGGAATGGTAGCCCTCGGCGCGATGTCCGACGTCGCTGCGAGCGGTCAGGAGGACAACCGGCGTGTGGCTGAGCTGCGTGTCGGCCCGTAGCTCCCTGACCATGTCCGCACCATCCATGCGTGGCATGACCCAATCGACGATGACCAGATCGGGGAGGAGTTCGCGGGCCTTCGCCAGACCGGCCTCGCCGTCCGCCGCCTCCTCGACTTGCCACTCAGCGAGGCATTTGCGGAGCAACACCCGGATGGCAGGATCATCGTCCACAACCAGGATAACGCCCCGACGGGCGCCCTCGTTCTGCTCTGACGGCACGTTCTCCCACCTCGGCATGGCTTCCGCGTCCGGCGCGGTCAGGACGGTGCACGAGTGCCTGCGGCAGACTGAAGCCGTTTCCAGGGGGGTTCACCAAAACGGCCCCAAGACCTGCTTGGGGCACGCGCCATTGAGGCCGATTCTCACGGTCAGTGGGAAGCTGTCGCCTGGGGGACGTGGAAGGCGAGCAGGGCGTTGGAGACCCGGCGCGGGCCACCGTCACTGGGGCGGTTGACGACGACGCTCCGCACCACCATAGTCGTGGACCCGCCGCCATCGAGGTTCATCGCGTCTTTGACGCCCAGCTTGGTCAGGAAGGTCGCAAGTTCGGCCAGAGTCAGGCCCGCGCTGTACTCCTTCCGTCGCCCATCAGCCACCACAAAGACCACATCCCGGTTGGGCATGAGCCCAATGGCAGTCCGAGGAGAGGCGCCGACGGCAACATCCGGCCGGAACCGCTCGGTCTGGGCCGTCACGTACGGTCTGCCGTTAGCCACCAGGCGCGGGCCGCCGCCCAGAGCGTGTCGGAGGCCGGGCCAGGCCGGATCGGTGGCGAGCTGCAGTCTGGCAGCGCCGCCGACCTGTGCCTTGGCAGCCTTGGCCGCACGGGGGCCCACGATGCTGAGCACATAGCCACCCTCGGGGATCTGCATGCCCCGTCCCTGGCCGTTCACCAACAACACCTGCATCGCCGGCGAGAGCATCACCCGGGTCGCCTTCTCCTTCTCGGCAGTTGGTCTCCCCCACCTCGAGGTGTACAGGACTACTTCGTCGGCTGTCTCGTGGCCGCGGTTCAGGGCGTCAATGCGCAGGTTGCCGACGCCCGGCAAGGCGATGCCACCCGCGAACTTGACGTTGCCCATCTGCAGCGACCCGTCTTGCCTGATGCCCAGCACCGTTCGGCCGAGGATGGGCTCCCTGATCCACTCGCCGTCGATGAGGAGCATGCCGAGGGGCGTGCCGTCGGGCCCGAAGTACCCGCCGTTCAGACCGGCGTAGGCTCCCAGCCGCGACACGATGCTGCTGACCGTTGCCTTGCCCCGCACACGGCCCGTGGCCAGGGCCGGCCGTAGCTTCACCGCGCCCTTGCCGGTCGGGAGGGTGAGCGTGTAGACCACGGCCAGACCCCGACTGGTTGCCAGGCGGTGCACACGCCAGGGGACAACACGTTGGTACTCGAGGTCCTCGGGCGCTTTGCGCGGCCCGGGAATCTCGGGAACGCGCCGCGGGAAGTCGATGACGATGCGCGGAGGGTCGGTCAGCGTGAACACGAGGACCTTCGTCGGGCTGCGGTGCCCAATGGTGACGCTCGTGCCACCGCCGGCGGCGGGAACCTGCATGATCTCAGGCACCAGGGGCTCGTTGAAAGCCCACTTCCTGTAGGTCGAGGCGGCGGCGTCGGTGAGCGCCGGCAGGAGCACGCTGACCATCTGCCGGTCCTGCATCCAGCGGAAGGTCGCCGATTGGCTGACATCGATCACGACCCGCACCCAGTCGGGGTGTGAGCCCTGTCGCACGGCGAGGACCGTAGCTCCCTGTCCGGCGATGTCCAGGCCGCCCTCGGCGGGTTGCGAGACGGTCAGGCTGAAGTTGGCGGCCAGCGTGGAGACGGGGACGTGCATCTCGCCGCCCTGTATTCGGGGCGGATGATCGGCCTGGATCTCGGCGCCGGCTCGGAGGTACCGAGTCGTGTTCGCCCGGACGTAGATGTGTTTCCCGTAGGCCGATACGACCCACATGCCCGCCGTCCGGGTCGGCAGAACGGCAATGCCGAGGGTATGCGAGATGACCTGAGCAGGGAGCAGCACCTCGCCACCTTCCACCAGCGGTGGAGGGTCGAGCTGGGTGGGTACTCCGTTCGTCACGAGGGTGAAGGGCGCTGCGAGGGCTGCGTGCCCGGCGATGGAGGCAGCCAGGATGAGGCCAACGGTCACCCATGAACGTCTGCGAGCTTTGCTGCGATCCGGTACTGTGTTCATTGTCGCCTTCTGCGGGTACCCAGGCGTTCACTGGTGGCTGGGGACCATCCCCCACCTCTACACGACGATGTTCACGAGCTTTTCGGGGACATGGAT
>CBFDAZ010000246.1:0-7527 GCA_965602825.1 uncultured bacterium | reverse complement strand
CCCGCCGGGCTCCTGCCCACGGACGGGCTCCTTGTCCCTGGCGCATCGATCGGCCATCCCGCTCAGGATCGCTACGGCCTGGGCCGGCGTCGATCCGCGGAGGGCAGTGGCGAGTGCCTCCATCGCCTCATTCCCGGTGCCGTACATGCGGGCCAGGGCATTCGCCGCGGCCAGGCAGATGGCTGGATCGGGGGACCTCAGGAAGGTGCCGACGGTGTCGGCCCGAGTGACGGCAAAGCTCGTACGGCTCACAGCTTCCAGCGCGGCTACGGTCGCCGTCGAGTCCCCCTGGCTCCACTGCAGAGCTTCCGCGAGGGCCCGCGTTGCCTCCGATTGCCAGGGCTTGTAGCGGGCCTCGGTGACAGCGATGTAGGCCAATAGCGCCGCCGTTCGCTCCCGGCCGGAGGTCGCTCTGGCCCTGTCCTCAAGGAACGAAGCTGTCGCGGGATCGGCGCACTCGCGCAAGGCCTCAAGGGCCGCCAGCCTGACGACGGGGTTGGAGTCCCGGGCCAGCTTCGTGAAGAGATCCGTCGGCCGATCGCGTCGCGCCGCCAGTGCCTCGATCGCTGCCACACGAAACGCCGGTTGCCCGGTCTGAGCCGCACCGACCAATGCCTCCCGTGCAGCGCGTCCTTCGATCCGTTGCAGCGACCAGAGCGCGGCCTCCCTGAGATCCGTGTCACTGAGCAGCGGGGCCAGCGTCCGCACCGCGCCATCGAGGCCCACCGACCCCATCAGCTTCGCTGCCATCCTCCGGACGCCCAGCGGCTGCTCCCGATCGACCAGCAAGTTGACGAGCGACCACGTTGCCTTCGCGCGTTCGCGGTCGGTGGCGGCCGCATTCTCGATGATCCAGCCAACGGCCCGCTCGGCCCGGTCGGCGGGGCGCCCCTCTTGCGTCTTCATTACCTCGACCAAAGCCGGGATGGCGGGAAGACCGATCTCGATGACCTTCAGCCGCGCCTCATCGCTGCCATCTACGTGCTGCTGGACGAGGGCAGAGAGATCATCGCCTGCCGTGGCAAGGGGTGCCAAGGCGACAGAGATCACGACAAGAGCAAGAACCAGATGGGAGGACTTCATGCTCGGATGTCTCCTACGGAGGTTCGCCCCACGCGGAGGCCGTCAACGACGGCGTCGGAGCCACTGACCATTGCCCGGTTGTCTTGACGCCGGGAGGGTGTACGGGCCGGATGGAGACCCCTCGGCTCCTGCGGAGCCGTGTCCCCATTCAGCCCCTCCAAACGGCGGGTCACGGCGTTACTGGCCATGAGGTCGGGCGTACGGGACCGCGGAAACTCAGTCAATCCCGGGTGCCCGGCCATGGCCCGCCATTCAGGCCTTGTAGATCTCGGGCGGCAGCTCGATGAACCTGCGTTGCTGGATCGCCGCGTTCGACATCAGGCAGGCGACGTCGGACTCGTACGCAACCTGCGCGTTACACGCCGGTACGTCGCCTTCCCGGATGCAGCGGGCCCAGTCGTGGAGCTCCAGGTAATATGGGCTCTCCTTGCTCATGTCGAGCGCTTCGCTCTCCGCGCCTTCGCCCTTCTTCTTCGGCTTGGTCGCCTGGCTGTCCAGGACCACGCCGCCCGCATCGTCCTTGTGGGCGTATTCCTCCCACGTCAGCCTCTCCGCTCGCGATTCGCGGAAGAGCAGGCCCTTGTTCTCGTGGGTCAGAATCAGCGTCCCCTCATCACCCATGATCTGCTCGTAGTAGTCGTCGTACGCGTTCGTGGTGATCGACGTGTACACGGCCCTGACTCCGTCAGGGTACTCATAGAGCACCTCGACGTCGTCATCAATCTCGCGGCCGTCTTCCCAGTAGTCGCTCCCTCCCATGCCGCACACGGCCAGAGGAAGCGCCTCCAGGAACCAGTTGAAGACATCGACCTGGTGGCTTCCCAGTTCCGCCATCAGTCCTTGGGATCGATCCTTGTAGAGACGCCAGTTGATATGCCTCTCCAGCTCCGGGTGCCCTTCGGGCACGGGCCGGCGCCAATCGCCATTCCGGTGCCAGGCCCCCCGGATGTGCGTGATGCGCCCCAGGACTTTCTCTTTGCTGACCAGGTTCCGGGCGTGCAGATAGGTCGGGTTGTAGCGCCGCTGGTGACCGATCTGCAGGACCAGTCCCGTGTCGCGGCTCTTCCGCACCATCGCCTTGCCCTGCTCCATGCTGTAAGACATCATCTTCTCGCAGAAGACGTGCTTGCCGGCGTCCAGACCGGCCATCGTCATCTCGTGGTGCAGGTAAAGGGGCACGGCCACGATGGCCGCGTCGATATCCGCCTTGTCGAGCATCTCCCGGTAGTCCTCAAAGGGCTTGGCCTGCTCGCCCGCGACGTCCAGACCCTTCTTCAGGTTCGGCTCGAAGACGTCGCAGACAGCGGTGAACTTCAGCCCCGGCACCTTGACCGCCTGGCTCATCAGGTTCCGGCCCTGCTGGCCAGGACCGATGATGCCAACCTTCAGCAGGTCGCTGCTGGCTGAGGTCGTGTCGGCGCGAAGCTGCTCCCTGGTTGCGGCAAGGCCGGCTGAGAAGGCGCCCGCCGCCACGGCGGTGGCTCTCAGGAAGTCCCGCCTGTTCATGTCGCTGATACTCATTGCTCGCTGGCCTCCGTGCAGATGGTTAGTAGATTGAGCCGATCATCACGGCCTCCGGCTCGCCCGTCCCATGCGGTTCGGGCACCAGGATGGCGCCGATGTGCGGCCGGGACCGACAGTAGTCCTTCGTCTTCTCTACACCCATCACGAAGAATGCGGTCGAGAGCGCATCGCTCTCATAGGCAGCCTTCGCAATGGCCGTTGCACTCAACATCCCACGGACAGGGCGCCCATTCCGCGGGTCCAGAATGTGGCTGTAGACGACACCCTCGTGCTCGAAGGATTTCTCGTAGCTCCCAGAGGTAGACAGCGCCTGATCCCTCAGTTCAACGGTTCGCAGCCGCCGACCGGCCTCAGTTGGGTGGCGGATCCCGACCGACCAGCCAGCCCGCCCGGGCGGAGCCCCAAGGGCGTAAACCGTGCTCAGCCCTCCATGAAGCAGCGCCCGCTGGACCCCGCTTTCCGCCAGCAGCGCCACCGCGCAGTCCACTGCGTAGCCTTTGGCCATCGCTCCGAGGTCGATTTTGACGCCCGTCCGTCCGAAGCGGACTGACTTCGCCCTCGAATCGAGCTCAACATGCTCCATTCCCACCCGCTCGAGGGCCCTGTCGATCTCCGAATCCGGTGGCACGGTACCCCGTCCCCGGAAGAAGCCCCAGCACTCGAGCAGGGGGCCAACCGTCACGTCGAAAGCGCCTTCGGTGGCCTTCCAGATCTCAGCGGCGCGGCTGAGCAACCGAAAGAGCCCCGGTTCGACAGGCACGGGCCCTTGAGCGGCGTGAGCGTTGACCCAGCAGAGCTCGCTTTGCGGTATGTAGAGACTCATCTGCTGGTCAATACGCTCGATCTCGTCGAGGGCATGGTTGGCGGCTTGCCCCAGGGCGCGCTCGTCATCGCCGGCCAGCACGATCTGGAATTCCGTCCCCATCGCCCGGCGAGAGACTCGCAGCAGGGCTTGGCCCCCGTCATCGGGGGCCGCTTTCGCGGCCCATCTGCCTACCTCAAGAGTGGGGAAGAGCACTTGCTCGGGGCGCTCCCGCCAGACAACGGCCTCCAGGGTCAGTGCCGCAACTCAGCCGATCACCTCTTCCTTCTCAGGGTCGAACTTCATGACCTTCCCCTCCCGGTACGACCGCACGCCCAGGGCAATGGCCACCTCGACCTTGTAGCCCGTTTCGGCGTCGCAGTGCGGCTTGGCCCGGGTCCGCATGCACTCGAGGAAGTTGGTCATGTGGTCGGGCCGCGGCTGCCGACCAACCTCGATCTCCTCACCCTCGTCCCCGAACTCCTTCTCGGGGCGGATGACGATCTTGCCTCCTTCGAAGGTCATCGTCGCCTCGTGGCCCCGGATCATCTCCGGCACTCCCTGCCGGTTGGCCATCGACGAAGTCAGTACCACCGTGTGTCCGCTGGGGTACTCGATCATGGTGTGATACGTGTCCGGCACCTCGCGGTCATGCTGGACGTAGATCCCGCCCGCCGCGCTCACCCGAGTCGGGAACTCAGGCCCCAGAGCGATCTCCATGTGCCCCAGCGCATGGTAGAGCAGGTCTGTGGCGATACCCCCGGAGTAGTCCCAGAACTTGCGGAAGCGGAAGAAACGCTCCAAATCGAGCGGCCTCTTCGGCGCGGGCCCCAGCCAGGTCTCCCAGTCGAGGTTGTCAGGACCCGCCTCCTCGTCGATGTGGTAGTTCCACTCGCCGCCGCGCGAGTTGCGGCAGTAGCCCGACTGGCTCCACAGCAGCTTGCCGATCTTCCCCTCCCCGATCAGCCGGTTGGCCTGCCAGAAGACGTCATCGGACGTGGACTGCACGCCGACCTGGAAGACGCGGCCCGTACGGCGGACCACTGCCGCGACTTCCTTGGCCTCTTCCCAGTACAGCGTCATTGGCTTCTCGCAGTAGACGTCCTTGCCCGCTTCCATCGCGTCGATGCTGATCTTCGCGTGCCAGTGATCCGGTGTCCCGATGACCACAGCGTCCAGGCCGGGCATCTCCAGCAGGTCCTGGTAGTGGTGGAAGACCTGGGCACCTGAGATCTCCTTCGCGCGCTCCTTACGCGGCTCGTACACATCGCACACGGCCACGACCTTCAGCTTCTCGTCTGGGTTCTCCGCCCGCTTTGCCAGCCGGCGAAGGTGCCCGGTGCCCTGGCCGCCACAGCCGATGACGGCGACGTTGATCCGGTCGTTGGCGCCCAGAACAGCGCCCGTCGCGGGTGCCGCGAGCGCGCCGGTCCCGAGCGCTGCCGCACCGGCGGCGGATCGGGCGATGAAGCTCCGTCGGTCGAGACGTTCGTTGGCAGGCATTTGAGGCATCCTCCTGGAGGTGTGGGGGACGGCCCTGGCACCCAGACACCGGCCCGGGCCCAGGCCGTCAATCGCGAGGCGCTATTCGCCGCTTCGGCCAGGCAGGCCTTCGCGGCCGGAGCCCGGACGCGCCGCGCTACCCCGACCGCAGAGGCGGGTGGGCGGCGCGTCTCAGGGGCGTTCGAGGGAGCTGCACTACGCCGAGGACAGGGGATTGCTGGGTGAGTTCAGTATGCGTTGCTCCAGGGCCTGTCGGCGTTCGACCAGTGCTGCGATGTCGTAGTCGGGCGGCGCGGATTCCTCGGCTATGCGGTAGTGCTCGAGCGCCTGTTCCGGCTGTCCAGCTTCCTCCAGGTGACACCCGTATTCGTAGTGAGCCTTGGTCAGGTTCTCTGCGGTCGCACGCGAAGGGCGCGGGTAGTCGGCAATCAGCTTGGCCGCCGCCTCGAAGCACTCAATAGCCTCCGGGAAGTCGCCGGTCTTGGCCGCCTGCAGGCCCTTGTTGTTGAGCTGGCGCCCCTCGACCAGCCAGAAGTCGAATACCTGCAGACCCCCGTAGGCCGCGAGGGTGGGCATCCGCCGCACCGCCGCCAGCCTTCCGTCCGCAATCGCCTCGGTGACCTCCGGGTATGTCTCACGGTACTTCCCGGGCAGGACGAGGTACCTGACATTCAGCTTGTGCCCAACCTCGAACGCCGTGTCCAGGCCCTCAGCCGGCATCATCAAGCACTTCCGGCCCGTCACCCAGTTCAGGCACCACGGATCATCCGTCAGGATCGGTTGCTCGGGTCCACGCGAGGCCGAGAAGTAGGCGCGCAGCAGGTTGCCGTTCGCGATGTAGGGGTATACCGAGACCTCCTCGTACTGGTGCGTCAGCAGCAGGCCCATGCGCCCAAAGGCATAGGCCAGGACAAGACTCGAGAGGGCTGCTATCGCCAGCGGGCGAGAGAGCAGCCGCCACCGGCTGGCCACCCACTCGGCCAGCATCCAGACGCCGCCCGCAGCCGCCGGGAAGATCAGCGGGTACAGAGCCGGGAAACTCCTCGTGTACGAGCCCTTGATGCCGACCTCGGGCATCACGAAAGTGTAAACGACCGCCAGAACGCCGGCCATGTACAGATACGGCCGGGCGACCGGCGTCCGCCTCAGCAACAGGAAGGGGATGATGAACAGCAGGAGCGCGTTGACTCCCTTGACGACCAGCCATTGCACGATCCGGACGGCGACCAGGATGTCATATGCCAGGACACCCGACCAACCTTCGTGCCTCTCCAGCCACTGAGCCATGGTTATCGACGAGAGATCGGCACGGAAGATGTCGAGGTACTTGGGCAGATACATCAAGCGCTCAAGGCCGGGCGGGGACGGCGAACCGAAGACGAACGTGTTCCGAATCAGCCAGGGCGCAACCACCAGGGCGTACGGCACGACGAAGTACAGCAGATGGTGCAGCCTGCCCTTGTACCAACGTCCCCGGATGGCGGCAATGGCGCACAACCCGAAGACGATCAGCAGCAGGGCGCCGTCGTTGCGCATGAAGTGCGCCAGTCCGCCCAGCAGCCCGGCGAGCAGCAGCCACTTCGGGTTCCGGCGGAACCCATAGTACATGCAGATCAGGGCGCCCGCCGCAAAGAGCCCCTGCGGGAGGCTGGCGTCCGGTGTCGTCGAGCCGCTGACGAAGAACGGGTCCACGGCCGCCAGACCCGTCCCCAACAGCGCAGCCCCCTCACTCCGGGTCAGCTCCCTGCCCACCCACCAGACCACCCCGAGCAACACGATGCTCAGGAGTACGTTGGCGCCCTTACCGACCATCAGACTCGCCCCGAACAACTTGAACCATAGCGTCAGGTACAGGGACATCCCCGGCATCCAGTACCCGTTCGCCGGCATCGGCAGGGAGTCCGGGACACCCCGGGCGTAGATCCATACGTAGTCCGTGACCACGCCGCGGCCCTGCGCGATGTTCTCAGCCACGTGGTAGTAGTACTGGGCATCAGCCGGGAACGGCGCGTAGATATAGGGAAGGCATACGAGCCTGACAATCAAGCCCGTGACCAGTATCAGGCCCAGGATGATCCAGGTGGTGCGCTGTGGCCGGCCCAGCGGACGGTCGTTCATTGGCGGTCTCCTCCGTCAGACGGCACGCGCAGCTCGTACAGACAGACCCCTCGGTGGGTATACAGCGGCCTGGCGAACCCGGCCAGGAAGTCCTCGAAGCGCCTGCGCGCCTTGGCGTCCCGCCAGGCGAAGTACCGCAGCTTCTTAGCCCAGTACTCCTCGGGAGACTTCTTGTCGAACAGGAGGTGCGTGAAACCCCGGTCCCGCACCAGTTGTGCCAGTTGCGAGGGGCTTCCCGCCTGGTTCGCCCACTCTACAGCCGACACGCCCGAGAAGCCGGTCTCCACGAGCGCCGGCACATGGAGGTTGTAGGCGAGCGTCTCACCCACAAACAGGATCCGCGAGTCCTCCGCCAGGGACCGGTTCGCGTGCAGAACGACCGGGTAGTAGTCCGCGTGCGCTGCTATGTACTCGCCCTGTGTCATCCGTCCCGAAAGGTACGTCCACGGCTCGAAGTGCTGCCACTGCACCACCCAGGTGTACGCCGCGACCGGCAG
>CBFDAZ010000245.1:0-7538 GCA_965602825.1 uncultured bacterium | reverse complement strand
TAGGTGGTGGCGTCCGGGTGTGGCTCCCAGGCGAAGACGACATTGTCCCTGGCCACGGTCTCCCCGGAACGGGGGCGCAGCGGATGGACCTTGGGGACGAAGCGGATCGGCTCGATACGCGTTGTGTCACCCGGTTTGACCTCGGCATAGGCGACGGCGTTGGCCCATGTGTAGTTGGCGGGGTCAATGCCGTATGTCTCCCGCAAGAGCGTCGGCAACGTCACGGGGCCGCTGCTGCTGGCCAGGTGGTCAGGTCGCACGAGCAACTGGTACTCACCAGGTGGCAGGCCCCTTATCCTGAACCGACCATCCTCTTCAAGGCATGCGAAGCGCTCCCTCCATAGGTCGCTTTGCGGCCGCGGCTTGTCCTCGTCGAGCTTGACTGTCACTGCAAGGAGACGCCAGTCCAGACGGCTGACGAACGGCTTCCCGTCGATAAGCACGTCGAACTCGATGGCGCCAGGCCTGGTGAACTGATCGGGGGCGGTGAGCGGCACGCCGAGGTCCGTCGGGGCTGGTGCTGGCGCCTCCGGCAGTGGAACGGTTGCGAACTGGGATAAATCGGGCAAGCGAATGCCGTCGATCTTGAAGGGCAGCGTCTCGGTGGGATCAGCCTTGACGTAAGTCCAGATGGCAATCCCCTGCGGCGGGCCCTCCACCTTCTCGGACTGATCGGCCGGCGGCTCACCGATCCCGGCCACGCCAAGTGCCCCGCCGAATGCCCTGCCAAGTCCCCCGCCCCATGCCCCGCCAAGTCCCCCGCCCCATGCCCCGCCAAGTGCTGCCGCGCCCCGCGGGTTGTCCGGTCGGGTGAAGGAGAAGCGCCACAGATCACCCGTGCCGATCTCGGGGGTCGCCAGGGCGAAGGCCCACGGCCAGATCAAACGGGCCTGCGTCTCGTGCCGGATTTCGAGCACGCCCGGGATCCCGGGAATGTCGGGAGCCTCAGGTCGCGGCTTCGACACGCGCAAGGCGCACGCTAGCGTGCCGTCAGGTGTCTCATCGAACTCCGCGGTCGTGATGTCCACGCCGGCTCCGCTGGCGGTCTGACCGACCTTGCCCCAAGGGAGCGAGGCGGTCACTCGCTTGCAGTCCTTCCACAACGCCAGCTCACCCTCGATCGACAGTGTGCGCGCAGTAGCGGGCGGAAGTGCGACGTCGAGGCGGAGTGAGGGAGTCGTGGGATCGGGATAGGAGTTCATACCAGAGTTCGCGCGGGCTACGGCGCTGTCGTCTACGACGGCCAATTCGTCGCCCTGGTCCGTCACGATCCGCAGGCGTTCGCCGAGCCCGAAGATGCAGGCGGCGGCGCCCGAGTCGGGCGCGTCTATCTCAAGCTCGACCGTCATACGGGGCCCAGCCCCGTACGCGGTCGCGCTCTGCATCATCGCGGTGCCGAACTGGTGAGTGCCGAGCGAGAAGGCGAGCGAGCGCACGCGCACGCGGTAGTCGCCGGCCTTCGCCACGGGCGCATCGTCGGGGCCGGGATCATAGGGGCTGATGAGGAAGGTTGTGGGGTTCACACGCTGCGCCGAGCATCCGGCCTGAGCACAGATCTCCTCCACCACGCGCTTCACCGGGCCGTCTACATTCAGCGTGAGCTGTCTCCCGGCGATCTCGGGGTCATCGAAGCCCACGGTCCGGAACTGGTATCCCGTTCGCTCCTGGATGTACCACAGCACTCTGGTAAGCCCTGCGCCGCCGTGCCAACCGGCCACGTCGCCGGGGACGCCGAGGGCTACCCCGGGTGCCTCGATGTGCACTCGCTCGACCTCCGCGGCGGGTGCATTGACCAGCGACCCCACCGCGAACATGGTTGAGACATAGACGGTCGTGAGTGCGACTCGGATTCTCACCCTAACCCACCTCCCAATGTCAGGTTGCCGGTTCGGCCGCCATCCTGGGGCATCTCGGCGCCCCCAGGCTGACTGGGTTGCGGCTCTCTGTCCTTGGGCGGGGCCAGGGGTCGCCAGTTGGCGGCCATATCGTAGGGAGCGACGAGGTGGCCGATCAGCTCGCCTCGCTCAACATCCGTTACGGCCACGGCGGTCATCACAGAGCCGTCAGGCGCAATCACCTCTTCCATCTCGACGAGTAGCTCCGGCGAGGTCGATCCCGGAGGCGGTGGCCCGAGGGCGAAGAACTCCGCGAGGTCCGGTGGCGGCTGCGGTTCCTCCGGCGGGCCTGGTTGCGGACTCGGGACGGCGGGCTTCCGGGAGGCGGTGGCCCTGTGGTGGCGCCGCGGCTGCGGCTTCGGCACTCGCGCTACCATCGGTTGGGCGTCCTGCGCCGGAGGTCCCTGCTCGGCCCGGTGCACGGCGGCATTCGCTGTCGCTGTGCCGGTGGCGCGGACCGTCTCCCACGGCACGTAAGACGCAATACCGGGAGAGCCGGGGTTGGGCGACCGCGAGACGAAGCTCGCAAGGGCGAAGGCCCCGACCACGAGCATGGCAGCGGTCGCTACCACCGCGGCCACCCGTGCCGGGGATACCCCCCGAGCAGCGCGGGCATCGGCGACATGCGTTCTGACCGCTGCCACCGCCTCCGCCGTGTCTTCGGCCCGCATCTCCGGCCACTGGCCCATCAGAGCTTCCACCCGCCGCTGGTCGGCAGCCGCTGCCCGGCAGGCCTCGCATCGGCTGAGATGGGCCTGCAGCGTCGCTTCGTCGGCATCGCTGAGCGATCCGCGCAGTTCCTGGGCGAGAAGCTCAACAGCCTCGTGACAGTCGCGTTTCATAGTCCTGCCTCGAAGATCTGGGATTCGCCCGTGCCCGCGGGCCTCCAGGCCCGCCACCGTGGCCACGGACGACGAACGGCATCGCGGTTGAAACCGCTCCTACCCCTCAGCACCGCCCTACGGCCGCATACCTGGACGTGCCCTGAAGCCACCGCGTCCGGTAGGTCGGAGCTCCAGCTCCGACGCCGCTCTGATCTACCCACCCTCTCCCTCCTCAAAGGCCGCCAGCAGCCGCCGCAGTCGCGCGCGCCCGCGACACGCCGCCGTTCGAGCAGCACCGGACGAGCACCCGAGCGCCGCAGCAATCTCCTTATACGACCACTGCAGGTAGTGGAACATCACGACTGCCGCCCGCTCGCGTTCCGGCAGCTCCGGAAGGGCAGTCCGTAGCGCGCGCAGCAGTTCCCGCTGCTCGGCGGCGTGTGGCGGATCGCTTTCCTCGTCGGCGGCGACGGTTGCGCCGATGTCCTCTGATAGGGCACGGTTCTCCCGGCGCACCACGTTGCGGCAGTGGCGGCGAGCGATGGTGTAAAGCCAGGGCCGGAACGCCCCGCTCTGGCGGTATCGGCGCCGCTGCTGATAGATGACAGCGAAGACGTGCTGGGCGATGTCGGGGGCGAGGTCGGGCCGTCCGGTCATGCGGGCGGCGAAGTTCGCAATCTGCTGGTAGTGCCGGTGGATCAGGGCGTCGAAGGCCGCCTCACAGCCCTCCTGCGCCCTCGCCATCAGCGTCTCGTCGCTTGGCTCGCCGGCCACGTGGCTTCGGGGGACGCGCTGCACCATCGGGCCACACAGAACCGCGCTATCGCCTGTCGCAGACACCTTCAGCCTGCCGTCTGCCGCCCGCATTCGTCGCACGGTCTCATCCCTACCTACGTATTGCCTCGACGGCAGCGGATGTTACGTCGGGATCAGCCGCCGTCATTGTGCATGGTAGCCCGAACCGCGTGGCCGGTCCGGGGTTCTTAGTATACGGTGCCGTGTGCTTGACCTCCTGCAGGGAGAACCCAACATGCGCTTTCTGATGGTGACGATTGCGGTTGTCTGCCTGGTTGCGCTGATCGCGCTGCTCGCGGCGTGTGTGGCCGTGTCGCAGGCGCCCGAGGAGTGGCTGGCCTTCAGCTCGAAGCGGGAGGGCAATCGCGAGATCTGCATTGTCCGAGCCGACGGAACGGGCCTCCGCAACCTGACGAACAACGCGGCCTTCGATGACAAGCCGGCGTGGTCGCCCGATGGCCGAAGCATCGCCTTCATGAGCGATCGCGCCGGCAATGACGAGATCTTCGTGATGTCGGCCGAGGGCAAGAATGTCCGCAATATCAGCAACCATGCCGCTGCCGACCGCGACCCGGCTTGGTCGGCCGATGGCACGAAGATTGTGTTCACCAGCGATCGGGCGGGCAATGCCGAGCTGTTCGTGGCCTCTCTGCAGGGCGGGCAGCCGGGCAACATCACGAACCACCCCGGCTGGGACGGGCCGGCCCAGTGGTGTCCGGTTGCGGAATGGATCACGTTCATGTCGGCTCGCCTGGGAAATCAGGACATCTTCATCTGCGCGCCCGATGGCTCGCAGCTCAGGCAGCTCACCACTCACGAGGCGTATGAGTCGCCGGCCGTCTGGTCGCCCGACGGGCGCTCCATCGGCTTCATCACCCATCGCGACGGCAACGTCGAGGTCTACACGATGGACATGCAGACCGGGCAACTCCGGAACCGGAGCAACAACGTCGAGTGGGATGCCGACCCCACCTTCTCGCCCGATGGGCAGTGGCTTGCTTTCACCTCGTACCGCGGCACCAACAACGAGATCGTGACCGTGCCAATCGCGGGCGCGGGCCTGGTGAACCTCAGCAACGACCCCGCCGATGACCGCGTCCCGGTCTGGTCTCCCTCGGGCCAGTACATCGCCTTCACCAGCGATCGCGATGGGGGCGACTACGAGGTCTTCGTGATGCAGGCCGACGGCTCCCAGCCCACCAACGTCTCCAAGTCCCCCGGCGAAGACCGCGGCCATACGTGGCGGCCGCAATAGCCCACGGGCCCCATCGCGACAGGATTCCCGCCCGTCGCCACGAAGTACAGAGTACCAGCACCATCCACACAGGCAGACCACGACCCATTCCCCGGTGGCCGACGTCGCCCATCGAGTTCGCTGCAACGGCGGAGTAGTAGGCATCATGAGCATCAAGCGCCTCATCCTGTTGTCCCTGTTGGCGGCGGCGATTGCCTGGGGCGCGGTGGTGTGGGTTCGAGGTCAGCGCGATCGGCGGATGCTGGGCGATGCGATTGCGGACCTGGAGGCAGGGGGGACATTCCAGGAGCACATCGACCGGGGTGAGCGGCTGCTCGCCCGAGGTGAGTATGCCGCGGCGAGGGAGGCCTTCGAGGCGGCGCTGGGAATCAACCCAGACTCCGTGAGCGGTCTGGAGGGCATGGGGCAAGTCCTCGTTGAACAGGGGCGCTTCACGGAGGCCGCCGCCTACTGCGAGAAGATCACCGTAGCCGAGCCGGACAACGCGGCGGGCCACTGCGCCCTGGGCAACTGCCGCTATGGCGAGGGCCGCCTTGAGGAAGCGTTGGCCGAGTACCAACGTGCGGTCGAGCTGGCGCCTTGGCATCCTGCTGGGCCGTGCGGAATGGGATTGGCCCTGTACCGCCTCGGCAGGCTCGACGACGCAGCCGAGGAGCTAGCTCGGGCGCTCGAGCTTGAGCCGGAGCATGTGCAGGCCCACCTGGGCGCTGCGTGGGTGTTCATGCAGCGCCGCGACGCTGCCAAGGCCGAATCCCACCTGAGGGCGGTCATCCGTATCGCGCCAGACAGAGCTGAGGCTCACGTGGACTTGATCAGCGTCATGGCCATGAGAGATGCTGCGTCCGAGGCGGTGGCCGAGTACCAGGCGCGAGTCGCTGCCTCACCGGAGGACTCCGTCAGCCTACTTGGGCTGGGCGTCGCGCTCAGCCTGTCAGGAGAGAATGAGCAGGCGCTCATGCGCTTGCAGCAGGCACTGAAGATCGATCCGGAGCTGACCGCCGCCCGGCGCGAGAGGGGCCGCGTGCTTGCCGAACTCGGCAGGCTCCACCACGCAGAAGGGGAGCTGCGTAACGTAGCGGCGACCCACCCGCTGGATTACCGGGCACGCATGTACCTCGGGGCTGTGCTGTCCGAGCGCGAGAGATATGATGAGGCGGTGGTCTGGTATCGCCGCGCAGTCGAACTGCATCCGGCCGCCCCGCGGGCCCACTACCTGCTGGGCGAAGCGCTTTTTGAGGCCGGGCGGGAGGAGGCGGCAGCAACGGCGTTCCGTGAGGCGATCAAGTACGGATATCCAGACGAGGAAGGACAGGTGGGCCTCGGGATGGTGCTGGGCGCACAGGGACATCTCGACGAAGCGACCACGCAGCTCCGCCAGGCAATCGCGACCAATCCACGGAATGCGAGGGCGCATGCGGGCCTCGGGCTTCTGCTTGTCGAGCAGGGGAGAATTAGGGAAGCCGTGAGGCACTATCGCCTGGCAGTCGAGAACGATCCGGAAGCAGGCGTGTATCACAGGCATCTCGCGGATGCGCTCTTCAGTCTTGGTGAGTATCGCGAGGCCTGGCACCACGTGCACGAAGCGCAACGCCTCGGGTACGAGGTGCCTAGTGGCTTCCTGCGCCAACTGAAGAGCGTGATGCCGGAGCCGAAGAAGTGAAGGGACGGAGCGGCCGGGAGCGTGTGCTGGAACCAGGAACGCGTGACCATCATGAGCCTCAAGCGCCTCATCCTGGTGTCCGTGTTGGCGGCGGCGATTGCCTGCGGCGCGGTGCTGTGGCTTCGCGAGCAGCGCGGGCCGCGCACGCTGGGTGATGCGGCGGCGGACGTGGAGCCAGGGGGAACGTTCCAAGAGCACATCCGCCGCGCACGCAAACTCGCGCGCGAGGGGCGGCACGCGGAGGCGGCAGCCGAGGCTCGGAACGCTCTGGCGATCAATCCGGAGTCCCTGCTCGCTCGCCGAGGCCTGGCGGTTGAGCTATACAAGCAACGGAAGTATGGGGAGGCCATCACGGAGTATCGACGTGCCCTGAGGATCGCCCCCCGGGATCCCGAGATCCACTTGGGCCTGGGAGTCTGCTTCGAGAGCCAGCGGCGGCTGCGGGAAGCGGAAGCAGCCTATCGCGAGGTGCTGCAGATCGACCTGCGCCACGCCGCACGGATCAACCTGGGTCGTACACTAGACAGGCAAGGGAGAAGAGAGAAGGCGATCGCCGAGTTCCAGAGGGCGGTAGAGCTGCGCCCGGAGGATTTCAGAAGCCACTACGGGCTTGCGCTGCTCCTGCTTGAGGCAGGCCAGCATGACGAGGCGATTCCTGCGGCACGCACAGCCGTTTCCCTGGAACCGGAGATGCCGGAGACTCATCTGCTGCTAGTGGAGGCGCTGGGAGATGCAGGCAAGCTGCGAGTGGCGGTTGCCGAGTACCGCAAGGCCGTGCAGGAGGAGCCAGCGGATCCCAACGCCCGCTGCGCGCTGGGCCTCGCCCTCCGCTATGAGTACGAACTCGAGGACGCCGCTGCGGAGCTGCGGAAGGCGCTGGAACTAGACCCGGAGCATGTGCCGGCTCGGGTGTCCCTGGCGCGAACGATGGTCGAGATGGGCCAGATAGACGAGGGCATGGAACAGTGCCGCGTGGCCCTGAACATCGACCCGGATTCGGCATACGCTCACTACAATCTCGGGTTCATTCTCTGGCGCAAAGGCCGGTACTCCGAGGCCTGGGACCATGTGCACACGGCGCAGGCGTTTGGTTTCAGGGCCCCCGCCGG
>CBFDAZ010000244.1:0-7538 GCA_965602825.1 uncultured bacterium | reverse complement strand
TGTTGGTCGCGGTCCGCGACTGGCTCAGCTACTCGCCGAAGAACCGCGAGCGTGTCGCGCGCGGGGAAGCGCCGATCTACAAGCACGACATGATCGATGTGGCGGGCTACACGGCCGCGGCGAACGTGGGCCTGAGCGGGTCCTTGTGGCTGGAGGCGCGGCCGGCCGTTTCGGTCGATGACCTGTTCATGGTCACCAGCGTGCGCGACAAGCGGCTCAGCGTACACTACCGTCTCCTCAACACCGGCCCGGAGGATCAGGCTACGACCGTCAGCCCCGCGATCCTCGACGCCGGCCGGACCGTGAAGACGCTCCCTGAGAAGCAGGTCACCGTACCGGCAGGGAAGACGGCCGAGGTGGACTTCGAGCTCGACTGGCCCGACCCGAAGCTCTGGTGGCCCGAAGACCCGCACCTCTACATCCTGCAGACCGACCTGCAGCCGCAGGCGGGTGCAGCCGACCGCCACTACCAGCGCTTCGGCTTCCGGGAGATGCGGATCGAAGGCATCTCGCTCTACCTCAACGGCGTGCGGACGAAGATCCGCAGCGCCTGGTCCAGCGGCGCCTCCGGTCTGGGGCGAGCGGCCCAGCACTGGCAGCCGGACAAGCGGCTGGAGGCCATCTGGGACTGGCAGACCGAGTGCGTGGGAAACCGCGATCATCAACTGACCCGCACCCACAACATGGCCGGTGTGGAGGAAGCGTGCGACATCGCCGACGAGACGGGCCTGATGATCAAGCTGGAGGCGGAGGTCTGCCAGGTCAACTTCACCTTCGACCAGGCCTTCTGGAAGGCCGCGCTGGAAGCCGAGCTGCGGGCGATCGGTAAGTACAAGAACCACCCCGCCGTCGTCATGTGGAGCGCCGGCAATGAGAACATGTGGGGGTGGATCTACCAGGGCGAGGCAGCCAAGACTCTCGGCAACCGCTGGCAGGTCAAGATCGTCAAGGCCATGCGCGAGCGGGACCTGATGGAACGGCCCATCGAGTGGGAGGCCGACGGCGACCTGATGGGCGCCTGGGAGCACCACGCCCTGCACTACCCGCGCGAGCTGAACCAGTTCCCCGACCTCCCGAACGGAGCCTGGTGGGGGCCGCTGGACGGCAAGACGGTCGTCCCGTATTCCATGGGGCCGATCACCCTCGGCGCCAAGCCCCTCACCGTCGGCGAGTGCTTCTGGCCTGCGACCCTCCGGCATCCCTACGGCGAGACGATCGTGGCGGGCGACCGGCCGTATCTCGGGGGCAACTACTGCCTCGATGCCTGGCTCGATCAGGCGCAGTACTTCCTCAACGGCTTCCGTGACGCCGAGTTCGCGCTCATCGACACCTACGTCCCCCTGGCCCTGCTGCCGCCCCAGGCGATCGTCCTCAAGCAGGAGGACCGCTCGTTCTTCGGCGGCGGCAAGCTCCACCGGGACTTCAACGTGCACAACGATGTGCGGCGGACGGCAGACCTGACCCTCCGCTGGAGCCTCGAAGCCGACAAAACCCTGGCACAGGATACCGTCTCCCTCAAGCTGGAGCCCGCCGAGTTGAAGCGCGTGCCGGTGAGCGTGCCGCTGCCGGAGGTCAACACGCCCACCCGCGCGACCTGGAAGCTGGAGCTCCTGGAGGGGCCGACGGTTGTCCACCAGACCTCGCGCGAGTGGCAGATCTACCCCGGCCCCGCGGTCCGGCCGCCGGCCGACCTCGATCTCTCGGTCTACGATCCCCTGGGCGAAACGAGCGCGATGCTTAAGAGCCTCGGGGTGCCTTTCAGCAGGCTTGCTGAGTTAAGGCCGCCGACCTCCGGCGCCATGCTCATCGGCCGCGACGCCCTCAAACAGCCACCCACCGGGCCATGGCGAGAGGCGCTGGCCGGGTTTGTGACGGGCGGCGGCAAGGTGCTCATCCTGGAGCAGACCGAGGCGCCGGACTTCCTGCCGGTGCCGCTGACGCTCAGCAAGGCCCGCCGGATGACGATGGCCTACGTGCGGACAAGCGACCATCCGGCGCTGGCCGGACTGACCGATGCCGACCTGCGATGGTGGACGCCCGAGCAACACGTCAGCGCCGGCAACTACCGCAAGCCCGTGCGCGGCAACTTCCTGCCGCTGATCGATGCGGGGACGATGGATGGCATCCTCGAGGCACCGTTGATCGAACAGTTCAGCGGGAAGGGCAGCTACCTCCTGTGTCAGATGCTGCTGACCGACAAGGCGCCGACCGCCCCGCTGGCCGCGCGGCTGCTGCAGAACCTCCTGGGCTACCTCGGCTCGGATGTGGTCTACCGGCAGCCCGGGCGTACGGCGCTGGTCGCCGCGGCCGACTCGCCGCTCCGCAAGGCCCTTGACGCATCGCGTCTCACCTACGAGGACATGACTGCAGACCCCGGCGCGATCACCTCGGAGGGCTTCGAGGTCGCCATCGTGGACGCGGCGACGGGCCTGACAGAGGCGGCCGTGCCCGGGCTGAGAGCCTTCGCGAACGCCGGCGGGCACGTGCTCGTGCACCGGGTCACGCCCACACAGCAGGCAGCCGCGCAAAGCCTCACCGGCGTGCCGCTGCGCCTCTTCCCGGTTGCGGAAGAGCCGACGGACATCCAGAACCGGGTCTGCCGGCGCACGAACGACGGCTTGCTGGCGGGCATCTCGAACCACGAGCTCTTCTGGGCGAGCAACGCCTACCTGGCGCAGATCCGGCACGAGGGTTGCTGGTGGTCGTACTACCCCGGCGGCTGCCCGGAGCCCGAGCGCATCGCCGAGTTCTACTGCTCCCCGGGCGACGATTGGCGGGACCGGGTCGCCGAGCTGACGCGCCCGGGCGCCCTGCTGCAGGCCCCCGTGGGGGAGGGCTACGTATTGTTGAGCCAGCTCCGCCTCGGGGAGCCCATCGCTGAGACGCAGGTGACGGCGAACCGGCTGACCAGCCTGCTGTTGACCAATCTCGGCTGCACCGTCGAGGGCGAGGGGGGCGCGGCGCTCGCCCGTACCCGGCGCCTCAAGCAGTACCAGTACCACACCGTCGATCTCACGCCCTTCGCCAACCGCGGCCTGGTCGATGACGCGGACGCGGGCCTTGTCGGCTGGACGAACCAGGGCGAGAACGACATGCGCGCCCTGGCGACCGGGCACCAGACGCTTGGAGACGTGCCGTTCTTCATCGCCTCGCCCAAGGCCGCCGTGGTGCTCTACTCTACGATGGCCAACAACACGGAGCTGCCCAAGGAGATCAGCGGCATCCCCGTCGGCCGCCGCGCGGATGCGCTCTTCTTCCTGCACTCCATGGCGTGGGGCAGCGAGAAGCCGTTCCTCTACCGCGTCAACTACGAAGACGGATCGAGTGAGACGATTGAGATCGCGAACGGTCGGCAGATCATCGACTGGTGGGACGATCCCCTCCGCTACGCCAACACGATGCTCGACGCGGGAGGGTTCGTTGCCTGGACCGGCGACAACCCCATGCGCCAGGGCGTGGTGCTGTGCGGGTACGAGTGGGTGAACCCACACCCCGAACGGCCAATCCGCGACGTCGACTTCCTGACCGTGCCCGAGGGCAACTACGCCTCCGTGCCCGTCCTCGCGGGACTCACCGCAGCCGTCATGCAGACCAACGAGGGTGTGGTGACCGACGTCATCGGGACGCAGGGGCTCAAAGTCAAGCTCGGCACCGAGGAGCAGGAGGTCCTCTACATCGGCGTGGCCGGGGTCCCGCAGGACCATCCGCTCTACCAGCAGGCGGTTGCGGCGCACCGCGCGATGGCCGTGGGCCAGAAGGTGACGCTGGTCAGCGATGTGGTGACGGAGAATGCGGCCGGCCAACGCCTCGCCTACGTGTACGTCGGTAAGGACATCTGGGACGTCAAGGGCCTGCTGAACGCGAAGATCATCGGCGACGGCCTCGGCGGGCTCGGCAACTTCGAGGGCAATAACCGCGAACGCATGTACCTGGAGAACCTGGGCTTCATCGCCAAGCAGCGCAAGGTCGGCATGTGGGCGGAGGGAGACCAGTGAGAATGCGGGCCCGGACCCTCGCAATCGCCTGGGGCGTGTGGGCCGCGCCATGGACACTGAGCCCCGCCACAGCTCAGGAGGCCAACCTCCTCCCCAACCCTTCGTTTGAGCTGGTGGAGCCTCCGGCGCCCACTCCGCAGTTCGCCGTGCCGACGGAGGCCCCCGCCGAGCTCTGGCTGCCGCGAACATGGAGCCTGTGGGCCGACGGCGGCGGCAACGTGGCCCTGCCCGACGATCCGGCGCAGGCCCACTCCGGCCGGCGCAGCGTCTACGCTACCGTGCCGCAGGGATCGGGGCGCGTGCGGTACGGCGCGATGCCCGTGCCGGACGACCGCCCGTGGACCTGTCGGGCGTGGGTGCGAGGGAGCGGCCAGGTGAAGGCCTTGGCCCACGATGTAACGACAGACCCGTGGCGCCCCATCCGGGAGTGGCCCTTCGACCTGCAGGCCGAGTGGAGCGAGATCAGCTTCGAGCTCCGGCCGCCGGACGGGTGCCGCAAGTGGATGCTCGACCTGGCCACCGCGGCCCCCGGCGAGGCCTGGATCGACGATCTGCTCCTCACCTACGCGGGGGCGCCCGAGCTGGGCCTGCCGCCGGGGCCGCTGGAGAGAGACGAGCACACGCTGCTCCATCTCCCGTTCGAGGAGCCCTTCAACGAGGACGCGTTCTTCGTCAAGCCCACCGCGACGCTCACCGAGCCGGACCAGGGCCTGTTTGGCCGGGCGCTTCGCCTGGGGCCGGAAGGCTACGTCGCGTGCTCCGCCAACGAGAACCTCGATCCGCAGCAGGGCACCATCGAGGTGTGGTGCAAGCTGCTGTCGCCGGGGAACGACGGCGTAGCGCACCCGATCATCCAGGTCCCCGGCCCGGAAGGCATGTGGTTGGGGAAAGACCAGTACGCGCACTTGACCTTCTCGTTCAGCACCGGCTGGGGCCGGATCGCCGGCACAACCGCCATGAGCTACGCCGGCGGTTGGCAGGCCGGCGTGTGGCGGCACTTCGCGGCGTGCTGGGACCGGGAACTGCTGCAGCTCTTCGTAGACGGGAAGCTGATCGGTTGGGAAGCGGGACCCAACCTCTCGCGGGCGCTCGGCCCGGAGCTGGGGATCGGCTCACCGGGGATGGAATTGGATGACCTGAGGATATCGAGCGTGGTGCGCTACAGGCAGCCCGTGCCGATGGAGGAATGATCGGCGCCCGGCTGCACATCGCCCTTACGGGTCAACTTGACCGTCGTACGAAAGGACGGCTATGAAATCGAGAGACACAGCCATCTTCTTCGCCGCCGTTGCCGTGCTCTGCAGTTCCATGGCGCAGGCGGACGTCACACTCCCGCGCATCTTCGGCAGCCACATGGTGCTGCAGCGCGATCGAGCCCTCCCCGTCTGGGGTTGGGCGGACGCGGGTGAGAAGGTGCAGGTCAAGCTGGGCGGCCAACCGCCCGTGTCGGCCACCGCCGGGCCGGATGGCGCGTGGCGTGTGGACCTTCCACCCCAGCCGGCCGGCGGACCATTCACCCTGACGGTCAGCGGCAGTAACACGATTGCCCTCGAAGACATCCTCATCGGTGAGGTGTGGATCTGTTCCGGCCAGTCGAACATGGCGTTCACCGTGGGCTCGGCGCTTAACGCCGAGACGGAGACCGCCGAGGCCAACTTCCCGCGCATCCGCCATATCACAGTGCCCCGGGTCCCGGCCGGCTTCCCGGCCCGCGACTTCGACGGCGCCTGGCAGGTCTGCACCCCGGAGACCGTCGGGGGATTCACCGCTGTCGGCTACTTCTTCGCCCGCCACCTGTACCGCGAGCTGGGCGTCCCAATCGGCCTGGTGAACTCCTCCTGGGGTGGCACGCTGATCGAGCCCTGGACCCCTCCGGTCGGCTTCGCGAGCGTGGAGGCCCTCAAGGACATCGACGACCGAGTCACCCTCACCAACCCGGCCTCCGACGCCTACAAGAAGGTCCTGGGCGACTACCTCAGCCTGACCGAGGATTGGCTGGCCAAGGCCAAGGCGGCCCTGGCGGCTGAGGCGCCCCTCGACCCGTTGGCCCCGTACCCCGAGCCCATCGTGCCCTTCGGCGACCATCAGCAGCCGACCGCGCTGTACAACGGGATGATCGCTCCCCTGGTGCCGTTTGCCATGCGCGGCGCCATCTGGTACCAGGGCGAGTCGAACCACGCCGATGGTATGCTCTACACCGAGAAGATGAAGGCGCTCATCGGCGGCTGGCGACAGGTCTGGGAACAGGGGGACTTCCCCTTCTACTACGTCCAGATCGCGCCCTACCGGTACGGCGAGGAGCACCCCCACATCCTCCCTCGCTTCTGGGAAGCGCAGTCCGCTGCGCTATCGATACCCAACACCGGGATGGCAGTCATCCACGATGTCGGCGACCTCGACGACATCCATCCCAAGAACAAGCAGGAGGTCGGCCGCCGGCTCGGCCTGATCGCTCTGGCCAACACCTACGACCGCGACGACGTCGTCTACAGCGGCCCCACCTTCCACAACATGGCGATCAGGGGCGGCAAGATCAGACTGCGCTTCGACCACGCCCGCCGCGGCCTCGCCTCGCGCGACGGTCAGCCGTTGACGGGCTTCAGGATCATCGGCAAGGAGACCGACTTCTGCCCGGCCGATGCCGTGATCGCCGGGAATGCGGTGGTGCTCTCCGCCCCGCAGGTGAAGGAGGCGATGGCGGTCCGCTTCGCCTGGCACAAGACGGCCGAGCCGAACCTCATGAATGCCGAAGGCCTCCCGGCCGTCCCCTTCCGCGCGGGCGAGGTCCCGAAGCGCGACTACCTGAAGCTCAAAGTGAGGGAGGCCAACAGCTACCGGCTCGTGCTGGACCTGGACCTCGCAAAGCTGGGCCGCGAGATCGTCTACGACGTCGATAACCGCGACCGGATCGATGGCGCCTTCGACCGCATCGCCTACTTCCTGGAGCTGCAGAGCCTCGATGCGGCGACCGAGTACGTCTACGTGTCGGTCGATGCCTTCACCGACGATCTCGGCAAGATCGGGATTCCCACCATCGCCTCCAAAGCGCTGTTCCAGACTAATGTGACCAATATGAACGTGGTCTCCAACGTCGAATCGATCGTCACCGGCGAGGCGCTGACCGGCGGCAACATCGAGTTCTGGCCCCACAACTACGGCCCGCCGAACAGCGGCGGCGTGCCGAACGCCTCCGCAGCCCTCTGGGATTTCGGCGATCAGTACAGCGCGCCGGAGGATGGCTACGGCTGCATGCAGATCCACAACCACGAGGCGAAGCAGACGATCATCGCCATCAACAACTGGAAGTCGGGCAGCCGGGCCGACGTTGGCATTGGCAACAGCGAAGGTAAGACCCGGGACTGGACGTTCACCGCCAACGCCGGTAGCTACGACGTCAAGCGGCTGCGCGTGCTGGTGCGGCTGAAGGGGTAGTGCTGCGCCAATGCGTGCTGCTGGTGCGCATACAGTCTGGGGAGGCAGCCTAACCTGGATTGTGCACGACGAACGTCGCGGGCAACCCGCTCTTTTGAAAAAGAGCCGGTT
>CBFDAZ010000243.1:0-7560 GCA_965602825.1 uncultured bacterium | reverse complement strand
TTCATGGCGCCCGATCCTGTAGGGGCACGATTCATCGTGCCCGATCACTTACGGGCTATCCTAACGCCTATGGCTGTCTGTCCCCCTTGTTTGAGGGCTTTCTCAACAGCCCCGCTGTCCCTGCGTTGGGGCTGGCTTCTCAGCAGCCCCACGGGCGCCCCGTCGTGCTCCCCTCTCGCGCTCGGGGAGTGTGGTGGACGCTGGGAGAGTGCCTGACCCCGCGCTTGCGCGGGGAGACATCTCGACCGGCCGCAGGCCGGGTCAGGGAGGGTCCGGGGCCATACGCGCTAACATAAGCCGTGAGGAGGCCGAATACGAGCCTGCCGCCGTCCGCAGGCGAAGTATCCGGCCCGCGCCCTCCGCGCAAGGCGCTCAAGTCAGCGCCTGTGGGGGGCTGGGGGTGAGGGTGCGGCGGGGTCTTGCCGTTTTTCCCCGCCTTGGCAGCAATAGCCATGCGGCCACAGCCACCCCAACCCGGTGCATCAAGCGTCACAAGACACTAATCCCACTCCACCTGCGCCTCAATCTGGGGCCGACTGGTCACCACGGGCAGCGACATCTCGACCACGAAGTCTCCCGAGTGATCCGGCCGGATCCGCCGGGGGAGGACGGGGCCCTGTTCCTTGGCCAGCGGCTCGCCGTAGGTGCTTGTGACCGTCACCCACACACGGCAGTTCCTGGCGCTACCGGTGCCGACGTTCACCACCTGTCCCGTCACGACCAACGTGTCGCCCTCCACCGTGTACCGGGGGTTCTTCACCTCGCACTTCGCATCGGTTCGGGACGGCTCGGCATCGGTCGGCTCCGCGGTATCATCGGATGATCCCTCGACGGGTGCGCTTACCGGCTCGGTTCCGGGATCGGTCGGCTGGGTCGTTACCCCGGCAGGTGCGGAGACGGTGTCCGTCGGGGGCGGAGGCAGCGGATGCTCCCGCGCACGCATCAGCTCGCGGGCGAGGAGAACGATCACAACCAGGAGCACCGCCGCCGCTATCAAGAACACGGCAAGGTTCATCCGGGGCGGGGCCTTGCGCCGCCTGATCTGCGCCGGCCGGGGCGCAACGCGTGGCGGTTCGCTGGGCGTGTAGAGTCGAGCGGGCGGCTCATCGGGCGGCTGCACGGGATCACCTCCGACGGGCTCGGGCTCGTCAACCGGCTGCCCCAGGCGCGCCAGGCTGAGGTTTACAGCCTCGCGGACCGCGGGTGACGGGTCTTGCGCCGCGCGCCTGAGAGAGTCACATGCTTGTCGCCCGTTGACGCTGCCGAGCGCCAACGCGGCGCGGGCCCGCACGTTCTCCGAGTCGTCCTCGAGAGCCTCCATCAGAGCGGGCACGGCCTTTGAACTGGCGCACTCGCCAAGGGCCCACGCCGCGCGCCATCGCCGGTCCGCTTCGGGGGCGCCGAGCTCGGAGATCAGGGCCTCGATCGCCCGGGGACCCAGCCGGCGCAGGGCGGAGAGGGCGGCCTGGCGCACGCGATCGCTCGGATCGCCCAGCGCCCCCAGAAGCGCTTCCATCGCTCCTTCGGCGCGGAGTTGCCCCAGCGCTTCGGCCGCCTCAGCCCGGACGACCTCGGTCTTGTCCTCGAGCGCTTGTGCCAGCGCCGGCACGGCCGCGGGCTCCGCCAGCTTGCCCAGCGCCCGGGCCGCGGCCGCCCGGGCCGGTGCCGCGTGTTGGCGCAGGACGACCATCAGCGGCTCGGCGGCCCGGCCGTTCCCCAGTAAGCCCAGAGCCTCGGCCGCTTCCTGGTCGATGTCACTGGCCGAGTCCGTCAGGGCCTCGACCAGGGGCGTGACAGCGGCCCTGTCTCCCCGGCCACCCATCAGGCGCGCAGCCGTTGCCCTGCAGTCACGGTCGGAGTCGGCGAGTGCCCGCACGAGTTCGTCGCTAACCCTGGGGTCGTCCCCCATCGCCAGCGCGCACAACGCGTGCATGCGCACTGCCGAATCGTCTGCGCGAGCCTCCTGCACCAATTCCTCGATGTCGTTCGTTAGGTTCATCGCAGGCGCGTAATCGGTCTGTCGCGGTCACAGGCCGGCTCGTGAGCGGGCCCGAGAGGGCTCCCCAAAGCGGCCGGCTTCCTCCGGGCCCTCCGTGACCCGCAGGCATGGCCTCTTGTGAGCTGCGCTGCCCATGCCCCCGGAGATCGCCGGGAGCGGCGATCGACTCGACGCGCATGGGCATCTGTTACGCGTCGTTCGCATTACCTTTATACCACATTCCGGCATGGGCGGAGCTGGAGGCGCGGGGTTCCAGGTGCATCCCAGTGTCCGGACACCCCAATCCGCCTCTCCCCACTGTCCGGGACACGGGGTGCATTTCACGGGTCGCACGAAAGGAGGGAAAAGCCTCCGGGCGTGGCAATATCCACGCGTTCCAGTCAGCCACACCGGAGGGGCTAGCTATGGAGCAACTCACCAGGCGCGCATTCCTGCACAAGTCGACCAAGGCCGTGGGCGGAGCTGCCGTAGGCCTCACGATCCTGAAGTCCCGCACCTCGGCTTTTGCGGCGAATGACCAGATCGGCATCGCAATCGTCGGCATCCATGGCCGCGGCCGGTCACACATGGACGCCTACTGCGGCATCGATGGTGCGCGGGTGGTGGCGCTGTGCGACCCGGATACGCGGCTATTCGATTCGCGGGCAGCCCAGGTACGGGACAAACAGGGCAGCGCGCCCCGCTGCTATGCGGACCTTCGGGAGTGTCTGGACGACCGGCGAGTAGACGCCATCTCGGTCGCCACCTGCAACCACTGGCACGCCCTCGCGACGGTCTGGGCCTGCCAGGCGAAGAAGGACGTGTATGTCGAGAAGCCCGTTTCCTGGTGTGTGCGCGAGGGCCGGAAGATGGTCGAGGCCGCGGAGAAGTACGACCGGATCGTGCAGGTCGGCTGCCAGAAGCGGTCGTCCGGACAGGTGCGCAATGCCATCGCCAGACTGCATGCCGGTGAGATCGGCGAGGTCTACATGGCCCGGGCGCTCTGCTACAAGCCTCGCGGATCCATCGGCCTCAAGGAGCCCAGCCCGCCTCCCGAAGGCCTGGACTTCGACCTGTGGCTCGGTCCCGCGCCGGAACAGCCCCACCACGGCAACCTCGTCCACTACAACTGGCACTGGTTCTGGGACTTCGGCAATGGTGACATCGGCAACCAGGGCATCCACGAGATGGACGTCGCCCGCTGGGGGCTGAACGAGGGCCTGCCGGTGAAGGTCTTCAGTACCGGGGGCCGCTTCGGCTACGAGGACCAGGGCGAGACGCCCAACACGCAGATCGCGACCTTCGAGTACGAGAACGGCAAGCAGCTCGTCTTCGAAGTACGCGGCCACCACACCCACGACGAAGCCGGCGTGAGAATCGGCAACCTGTTCTACGGCAGCGAAGGCTACATGTTCAGCTCCGATGGCTACAAGCCGCACCTCGGCCGCAAGGGAGAGGTCAAGGAGACCGAAGACCTGGAGCTTCCCGAGGTGGGAGGAACGGGCGAGGGCAACCACTTCCAGAACTTCATCGCTGCCGTACGGAGCCGGAAGCGGGAGGACCTGAACGCCGACATCCTCGATGGGCATCTCTCGTCCGCCATGTGTCACATGGCGAACGTATCGTATCGGCTGGGCAAGGTCCTGGAGTTCAACCCGGAGACCGAGAGGTTCCCCGGCCACGGCCGGGCGAACAAGATGCTCACTCGACCGTATCGGGATCCGTTTGTGGTGCCGGATGAGGTGTAGATCGAGGGCCGCGGTCCTCGACCTCGCTTCCGTGTGTTGCGGCGTGAGGCCGCCCTCACCCCCGACCCCGTCTCCGAGGGGGAGAGGGGCGAACGCCAGAGACGACACGGCTTCCGCTGCGTGAGAGAGGACGGGATTAGGGGCCTGGCTCCCTCTCCCTCTGGGAGAGGGCCGGGGTGAGGGTTTGGCCGTCTGGAGGACAGCAGAGGGGATGCTCGGGGGTCGAGTCACACATCACGGATCGGACAAGCGCGGACGCTGGGCATACAAGGTGCCCGATCACCTCCTCGAATTGGCGCGGGCACTTCGTCGTCGAGGCACCGCCCCTGAAGCGTTGCTGTGGCAGTGTCTGCGCGGTAGACGCATGCTGGGAGCCAAGTTCCGCCGCCAACACATCATCGGGAGCTACATTGCCGACTTCTACTGCCACGAGGCGCGCCTTGTTGTCGAGTTGGACGGCCCATCGCACAGACGGGAGGACCAGCGCGAATGTGACGCACTCCGCGACGAGGAGCTTCAGCAGGAGGGGTTCCGAGTGCTGAGACTGCAGAACGAGTTCGTGCTTCATGACCCCGCACGAGCACTGCAAGTGATCGGAGAGGCATTGAGTGGAGGACCTGAGGAGCAGCCCTCGCCGCGCGGAGGGAAGTGAGGGTCTCACCATCAACGGCACGCAGGCGCAGTTGCGGTCATTCCGGACGCGACTGGTTGCTCGCATGGTCGACGCAATCAGTCAACGACCATAATGGCGCCCTTGCTGGGTAGACCACACCACTCTGATTGGAGGCAGACAACGTGAAGCTGGGAGTCATCCATTACAACACGCCGGGCGAGACGCTGGTGGAGTTCCTCGACTGGGCGGCAGAGACTGGATTCGAGTACGTGGAGCTGCGATCCGGCGATGTTTGGCCGTCGGAAGATGCCGAGCCGGGCGACGCCCCCGAGAAGGCCAAGGCTCTGCTGGACGAACGCGGGCTGAAGGCCTCGGCGCTCTCGGCCGGTAACGATTTCGTGGTGCTCGAGGAGGAGGTCGTGAAGGCGCAGGTGGAGCGGATGAAGCGCATCTGTGAGCTGGCCCAGATCGTGGGCACCGACACCATCCGCACCGAAGGCGGACAGCCCAAAGACAGCGTGCCCGAGGAGAAGTGGGCCGAGGCCATGGCGGGCTGCCTGACCCGTTGTCGCGAGTTCGTCGAGCCGATGGGCATCAAGCTGGCGGTGGACAACCACGGCTATGCCACCAATGACGGGGACTTGCAGGTCAAGGTCTTCGAGATGGTTGGCTCCAAGAACGTCGGTGCGAACCTCGACACCATGAACTACCGTTGGTTCGGCCACGATCTTGAGAAGATCGACCACTTCTACCGGATCGTTGCCCCCTGGACCCATCACACGCACCTGAAGGACGGTACCGGTTCGCGCCAGGACTATGTGGGCGCCTCGCTCGGCAAGGGCGAGATCCACCTGGAGTACGCGATCGAGTGCCTGGTGAACGCCGGTTACCAGGGCGTGTGGTGTGCGGAGTGGGAAGGCAAGGGCGACAAAGGCACCGGCTACGCCGAGTGTCTGGAGTGGATGAAGGCCAACTGCCCGCAAACTCCCTGAGTCGGGAGTTCGTTTGGCAGAACGCGACGTGAGGCAACGGCGTCGCGTTCTGCTGCACGGCTGAGGACCTGACGAGGCTGATCGGAGGAGAGTGGTATGCGACCCATCATCTGCGCGCATCGGGGCAACTCGGCGCATTGCCCCGAGAACACGCTGGCGGCCATCGCGAGCGCCGCCGATCTTGCCGCCCCGATGACCGAGATCGACGTGCGGCGCACAGCAGACGGCCAGGTAGTCTTGATGCACGATGAGACCGTTGACCGGACCACCGACGGCAGTGGCCCGGTCAGCGGCCTCTCGCTGGCGGAGACACGTGGCCTTGACGCCGGCTCGTGGAAGGGGCCCGAGTTCGCCGGAGAGCGCGTGCCAACGCTGGCGGAGACCCTCGACCTCTGTCGCCGGCGCGACATGTTCCTTTGCATCGAGATCAAGCAGCAGGGGATTGTCCCCGACGTTGTAGCTCTCGTCCGGGAACACGGGATGGTCGAAGGGGCGGTCATCATCTCCTTCGACTTCGGCACCGTCGTGCAGTTGCGCGAGGCCGACCCGGCCATCGCCGCCGGCTGGCTCACGGCCGATATGGAGCCCTCTCAAGTTGACGCCGCGATCACTCGTGTCCTCTCACACCACATCCCGGTGATCTCAGCGCTGCACACCTGTGTGACGCCGGAGGTCGCCAGGCGTTGCCGCCTGCGGGGCATCACGCTCTACGTGTGGACGATCGACGACGTGGGGGAAGCCCGGCGCTACGCTGAGATGGGGGTCGACGTCATCGCGTCGAACGTGCCGGGGGAAATGATCGAGGGTCTGGGCTAGAAGCCCGCCCGAGAAGCAGAGGAACCCTCAAGCGACCGAGAACGATGATGTCGCACTCTGGGGAATGACTGCCCCGAAGACTTCGGCTTCGCCCGTGGGGGCGGAGCTCCAGCTCCGCCCCGTGGGCCACGGACAACGGACGGCATGGGGAAAGCGGACTGTCCTGTTTTGCTGGTATCTCCATCGCTTCCGGGCACCGCGAGGCGGCATAAGCGACTGCCTTCGGTATCGAGCAACTCGCCTCGGACGACGTCAACGTGATCTGGCAGGTACCCGCGAAGGAACTCGGCCAGCGCCTCCTCCCGGTACCCACCCTTCAGACTCCTGTGCTGGAGCTGTGCCGATAGTACCTCGAGTTCTGCTCCCATCTGGTCGGCAAGACCGTTCATCGGAGCCTGCCGGCGCATGATGAGGCCTACTCTCCGCGCAACAGCTGGCCAACAGCCATCGGCCTTCAGCAACGTCTTCTTGACGTCCTACCCTTTACGTCTGGCTGCGGTCCACCGAACTGCGGCGTTCAGCTCGGCACTTGGGGGTGGGGCGGGGGCGCGGCTACTTCCTTGCGGTTGCCAGGCGTTCGACTGCGTCAATGAACTGCTCGACGCACGGGACGAATGGCTGCACCGCGTTCTCGTCGAAGCGCCGGAGATCCTCGTAGTCCCCCTCGTGACGCATATCGAAGAGCTCGTTGAACACCGCGCCGAGTCGGCGTTCGACGAGCCTGGGCTTGACGAAATGCTGATTGAACAGCGCACGCACACCTGTGTGCTTGGTGGAAGCCAGCCCGCGTTGGTGGAGTAAGGCCGTTAGGGCATAGAAGCACGCGTAGTACAGGCGGTTGACACAGCCATTCCAGTGAGCGGACTCCGCCATCAGTTCCGCCTCTGTCAACGTCTCCCGGGCACGGGACAGACGATACCTGACTATCTCGTCACCGCCCCCGCTCACAACCGGACCCCCTCTCTCTCGACGTGGGCGTGGAAAGGCGTTGCCTTCGAGACGGTCGATTCCCACTCCTGACGACTTCGCACGATCGTCGAGAGCACTTCCCCCGTGTCCCACTCGATCTCGTAGACACGGCGGCGGACCGCAGAGGCCCGTCGCCCGTCCACCGGCCCGTCGAGAAGAACCAAGAGATCCCAGTCCGCGTCGGGCAATGCATCCCCCCGAGCCCGGGAGCCATACAGCACCACTTGCGCGGTCGGCTCGATCGCCAACACCGCATCACGTATGCTGTCGAGAAGACGGTCGTCGTTGCTCCCCATCACACATCCCCTCTTGCGCTGCGGTGACCGGATCGCAACGCGCAACCGGAAGAGGCTCGTCGTTCCGCTATCTCCTGCCGTCCTCTGTATCTCCGTGGTGGCCCCCCGCCGTCACGCTGTTGCCGTTACCTTCAGTCTCGCCGTTCTC
>CBFDAZ010000242.1:0-7563 GCA_965602825.1 uncultured bacterium | reverse complement strand
GCGTGAAGGGCGCGAAAGAGCACAACCTGAAGCACGTCAGCACGAGCATTCCCCGCAACCGGCTCACGGTATTCTCCGGGGTATCAGGCTCCGGCAAGTCGTCCCTCGCACTCGACACCATCTACGCCGAGGGCCAGCGGCGGTACGTCGAGAGCCTGAGCGCCTATGCCCGCCAGTTCGTCGGCCAGATGCCGAAACCCAAGGTCGACCAGGTCACCGGCCTCAGCCCGGCCATCTCGATCGAGCAGAAGCAGCGCCCGGGAAGCCCCCGATCAACCGTCGGCACCGTGACCGAGGTCCATGACTACCTGCGCGCGCTGTACTCCCGGATCGGCAAGCCCCACTGTCCGGAGTGCCGGGAACCGGTCAGCGCTCAGACCTCCTCTCAGATCATCGAGCGGGTGGCCGGTGACTTCGACGGCCAGAGCGTTGCCGTGCTTGCCCCGGTGGAGCCCAAGCAAGGCGAGGAGTACAAGGACGTGCTCGCCCGGGCGCAGCGGGACGGGTTCCGGCGCGTCCGGCTGGACGGCGAGATCATCGAGCTGGGCAGCGAGATCAGCATCGACCGGCGGCGCAAGCACCACCTGGAGGTCGTGGTGGACCGGCTGGAGGTGAAGGGGAGTTCGCGTGGGCGCCTGGCCGACTCGATCGAGCAGGCTCTCGATAGATCGGGCGGGCTGTTGACGGTCGGCGGTGAGCTTGTCGGCGAACAGACCTACAGCCAGCGGGCCTCTTGTCCGTCGTGTCGCCGGGTCTTCGAACCGCTCGATCCGAAGGCCTTCAGCTTCAACCACCCGCGGGGCTGGTGCGAGGCGTGTGAGGGTCTCGGGACCGAGCGCGGAGCCGACCCCCGAGTCGCTGTGCCCGACGGGCGGACGACCCTCGCCGAGGGTGCTGTCTCGCTGTGGGGCCCGATTGACGCGTCGACGCGTCTCGGGCGCATGATCGCGGCGGTCGCAGCGAAGGCCAGTGTGCCCCTGAACAAGCCCTGGAAGGAGCTGACAGCGGCGCAACGCAACGCGGTGCTCCACGGCATCGGCGATGAGTGGCTGGAGGTCGATGGGGTCAGATTCCGCTACAAAGGGTTGTTCCCGGCGGTCGAGGAGGCCAGCCGGCGATCCTGGCACTACCGCCACCGCATGGGGCGGATCGTGCGCGATCTGCCCTGCAAGGCGTGCGGCGGCGGCCGCCTGCGCCCGGAACCGGCGTCCGTCTACGTCGGCGGCAAGTCGATCGTGGATGTCTGCGAGCTGTCGCTGGACCAGGCCCTGGATTTCTTCAGCAATCTGCCGCTGACCGAGCGGGAACGCAAGATGGCCGGTGACGTGGTGGACGAGATCGCCCGCCGGCTGCGGTTCCTGGTGGACGTGGGGCTGGAGTACGTGACGCTCGATCGGGCGAGCCGCACGCTGTCGGGTGGAGAATCGCAGCGCATCCAGCTTGCCGGGCAGATCGGCTCCGGTCTCACGGGCGTGCTGTACGTCCTGGACGAGCCAACCATCGGCCTCCATCCACGCGATAACGCCCGACTGCTAAAGGCCCTGAAGAACCTGCGCGACCTCGGCAACACGGTCATCGTGGTCGAGCACGATCGCGACACTCTGAATGCGGCCGATCACCTGCTCGATTTCGGCCCGGGCGCCGGCCCACACGGCGGGGAGATCGTCGCTTCCGGCACGAGGACCGCCGTCAAGAAGCGCAAGAAGTCGCTGACCGGCCAGTTCCTCAAGGGCGACCTGAGCGTGCCTGTGCCGGCCCGACGCCGGGCACCACGCAACGGGAACCCCAAGGGGTCAGGCGGCGAGGGCTGGCTGACCGTTCTCGGAGCCAGGCACAACAACCTCAGGGACCTCACCGTCCACTTCCCCCTCGGCTGCTTCATCTGCGTGACGGGCCCGTCGGGGTCGGGCAAGTCGTCCCTGGTTCACGACATCGTGCACAACCATCTGGCCCACGCGCTCCACGGGGCACGCACCGTCGCCGCCGAGCACGATGAGATCGTTGGCACCGAGCAGTTGGACAAGGTCATCAACATCGACCAGACCCCCATCGGGTACTCACCGCGATCGAATCCCGCAACCTATGCGTGGGTTTTCGGGCCCGTCCGGGGCCTCTTCGCGCAACTCCCCGAGGCACGCATGCGTGGCTACGCCCCGCGCCAGTTCAGCTTCAACAACCGCCGGGGCCGCTGCGCGCACTGTGGAGGCGTTGGCAGCCGTTGCGTCCAGATGCACTTTTTGCCTGACGCGTGGGTGCCGTGCGACGTCTGCCAGGGCAAGCGCTACAATCCGGAGACGCTGGAGATCGAGTACCGCGGCAAGTCGATCGCCGACGTGCTGGAGATGCCGATCGCCGACGCCTTGCGGTTCTTCGACAACCACCCACTCATCAAACGTCGCCTGCAGACACTCCATGATGTCGGCCTCGGGTACATGCAGCTCGGGCAACCCGCGCCGACCCTCTCCGGCGGCGAAGCCCAGCGCGTCAAACTGGCCCGGGAGCTATCGAGGCCGAGCACCGGGCGCACCGTCTATCTGCTCGACGAACCGACGACCGGGCTGCACGTGGCCGACGTGCAGAAGCTGCTGGAGGTCCTGGACCGCCTGGTGGCGGCCGGCAATACCGTGGTGGTCATCGAGCACAACATGGAGGTCATCAAGTGCGCTGACTGGGTCATTGACCTGGGTCCCGGAGGCGGCGACGATGGCGGACGGGTCCTGGCGGCCGGGCCGCCCGAGAAGGTCGTGAGATCCAGGCGCTCGTCCACAGCGCCGTTCCTGGCCGAGGCGCTGAGCCGCAGTCCTCGCGGGTGAGCAGCCGGCGACAGACAGCACCGGGAGCAACACAGATGGAGTTCGAGCTGCCAGCGCGAGCCCTGTTCGAATTCTCGGTGCCGGTTTCGGTGCTGAGAGAGCGGATCACGATTGACGGGGACCTGAGCGACTGGCGAGACAGCTTCGCCTTGCCGGACCTGGCCGGCATCGACGGAGCGCCCGGGTTCGCGACCGTCTATACGGCCTGGGACCGGCGCGGGCTGTACTTCGCCCTCGATGTCGGCGACAAGGAGAAGGTGTCGTGTGACCGCCGGCGCCCGCACAAGGGGGATGCGTTCTTTGTATGGATCGACACGCGGGATGTGCGGGACGCACTCCGGGCCGGCCGCTTCTGTCATCACTTCATCGCCACGCCTCGGGGGACCGGGCCAGGCGGCAGCCAAGCGAAGGCCTGGCAGTGCCCGATTCACCGCGCGCGAGAGCAAGCGCCGATCTGCCAGCCATCCGAGCTGCACGTGGCCTCCGCGGTCCGCACGGGCGGCTACTCGCTGGAGTTGGCACTTCCGGCGGCCGTGCTGAACGGGTACGACCCGGACGAGTGTGCGCGGTTGGGCCTGACGTACATGATCACAGACGTTGACCACGGACAACAACTCTGGAACGTGCCGCCCCATCTCCCCTTCGGACACGACCCCTCCACCTGGGCCGCGATTGAGCTGACCGAGTAGCGAGAAACGACTGCCGACGCTCCGGCCACGGAGGACTCCCGGCACGCAGGTCCGAATTGCGGGACCGGCCTTGCCTGGCGCGCGACGGGCCGAGGGGACGACCACCACCTCGGGGCCCCCGCAAGCCAGTCCAGCGGACGAGTCCCTGGCCTCCGCCCAGCGGGCGGGGTCGGGATGTCTCCGGCCGGCGCCCCGCACTTCGCCCTCTACCCCTACCGGACGTTTCTACTGTGCGCTAACCGGACACGACCACTGTACTACGGGAAACTGGCACTGGCGCTTGACCCCGCTGTTTCGGGGATGTATACTGCGTTTGGTTGGCTTGAGCCGACCATCTCCGGAAGTCTAACAAGGAGGTGATGCTACGTGGATAGTCCATACGACTGTGGGACAGCGTACAGAGAGGTGAGTGACGCGTAGTCGTTGCGCGCACGGACAGGCGTCGAGGTGAAAGAAGCTCACGCCACACCTCTGAGGTGCCTGTCTCGCAGTCCCGCGGATGTAAGTGGGCCCCGCCTCGTGGCGGGGCCCGCGCTTTTGTGTGCTGCACGCGCCTGAGGCTGATCAGTGACCCTCGGCGGCAGGACGGGTGGCAAGCCAGACACCCGCGAATACGAGCGCTGTGCCCAGCACGAACGTGAGTCGGATGGGCTCTTGCAGCACGATATTGCCGATCAGTATGCCGACGACCGGCGCCACGTACTGCAGTGGGCCCACCAGGTTGGCGGGCACGTATTCCAGGGCAGCATACCAACACACAAAGGCGACAGCCGTGGGGATGAGCGCCACATACAGGACTACCCACAACTCGGGGCCAACCAGCAGAAGCTCGCGTCCGCACGCCAGCGTGACCAGGCCCATCATGACCGAGCCCACGCAGACGCTGCTCGTGGTCGCCACGATCCCCCCCCACCGCCTGACGACCGTCTTGCCCAGGAGAGTATAGAGCGCCCACGACACGGCCGCTCCCAGGGCGTAGATGCCACCTACGAGGTCGTTCTCTCCGCCCAGAGCCAGGCCCGCGCCTCCCGAGACCGCCAGGAAGCACCCCACGAGGCCTATGCCGAGACCCAGGAACCTCACGGCCGGCACCCTCTCCCCCACGAGGAAGGCGAGCGCGGCAATGAAGATGCCGTTGGCGTTGGTTATGAGCACCCCGTTGATCGAGTAGGTGTACTTGGCGGAGGTGAACACCATGACGCCCAGGAGTACGACCCCCAGCAGGCCCAGCAGCACGAACCTGGGGGCGTCGTCCATCGACGCCAGCAGGGCTCGCCCCTTGCCGCGCGCGATCACGTAGGCGAGCAGGAAGAGGGAGGCCAGCAGGAATCGAGAGGCCGCCAGGACGAGGGGGTGGACGCCGCGCACATCAGTCAGATAGCGGGCGCAAGCCAGCGTCGTCCCCCACGCGAGCGAGGCGATGAGCCCAAGCGCAATGCCCTTGGCCCGGTCGCTCAGAGGCTACCCTCCCTGCTGCAAAGGGCTTGCGTGAGGGCTTCGGGCCGGATACTCCGCCTGCAGACGGCAGCAGGCCCGTATTCGGCCCCTCCTCACGGCTTATGTTAGCGCGCATGGCCCCTCTCAGGCACCACCACACCCCCACACCAGGAGAGGGGGAACGACGAAGCGACGGTAGCGCAATGCAGCGATGCCACAGCGACCACCCGTGACATCGCCTTAGCCGCCGCCTCGGTTCTCGGGAAGGAAGCGGTCGAACTGCCTCAGCGCCACCCACCAGCTCACCACTGCAATGACCCCGTGGATCAGCAGCGATAACCCCCAGACCGGGTAGGCCTGGTCGGGCACCAGGTAGATGCCACCCGGTGTCGGATCGGGCATGTCGAACACCAGGCAACGCCAGACGACCAGCAAGGGTGCCAGGGGGAGAATCACCCAGCGGCCGAAGGCGCCCGCGATGCTCACGAGTGCGAGGCTGAAGAGCATGGGCACGAAGAGCAGTGCCCAGCCAGATAGGATCGACTGCGCACTACGCTGGCACCAGACCGAGGCGGCCGCGCCAAAGCCCATGTAGGCTGTCATGTACACGACTCCGCTGGCCCACAGCAACAGCAAGCTCGGCAATGACAGGGACCCGAAGATGGAGAACACCGACATCAGGATGGCCCCGCCAAGCAGCAGCAAGCCGATCTCCGGCAGCCGCGGCTTCACCTTCCCGACAACGATGTCCACCGCTCTGAGCCTGGTCATCCTCAGGGCGTCCAGCGTGCCGCCCTCCCGTTCGGATGTCACAATGGTCGGGGTCACCATGCATACATACGCCAGGATGATGCCGATCCACGAGAGGGCGGCGAACCCGGGGAAGAACCCCCGCTGCTTAACAAGGTCGTGACCTCCAGCCAGGGGGAGCCCCACGACCAGTAAGGGAAGGATCCACGCGAACAGGGCGAAGTACCATGCCCCGTCGCGCTTGTAGATGGTCGCCAGGACCTCGACAGGATTCCTCAAGCGCCGGGAGACCTTCGACCACGGGGTCTCTGAATGGATTGCCGGCGGAGGCGGCGCGGGCCCTGAGGTGGAGGCCGCCCACGCCGTGGCAGCGGCCTGCCCGGCCACGGACGCCTCGGCCTGCGCCCGCGCGCGCCGCCGGGCCTGAACGGTCTCGGCCATCCGCATGGGCTCGAGCCAGGCGGCGGTGATCCAGGCCCGGCGCAAGCAATGAACCGTGACCGCAATCGGTACGGCTAGCCAGAACCAGGGGGTCCGCCAGAACCGATCCCACCCTTCGGTCCACACAAACCCGGCGGGGAACGACAAGCCATGGACGAGCCAGAAGGCGACCCGATTGCCCTGAGTCGCCCAGGCAAGCGTCTGTCGTAACGTGACAGCGCCGATCGCTCCAGCGATGCCGATGCCCACGCCCACCACGGGCCACAACAACATGTCGCGGAACGTCGCGCGGACCGCCTCCGCGCGGGTCGCGCTGCGGACCGACCGACCAATCCCTGCAGCAGCGAAGGGCAGACAGTAGAGCACCGCCGTGCCGATCAGCATGAACGTACTGAGCAGGCTCGGCCCGCCGGCCATGTCAGCCAGGATCAGGAAGGGGAGCGTCGAGAGGGCCAGGACCAGGGCCGCTGCAGCCGCCGCGGCGAACTTGCCAAGCACCAGTTCCCGCGGACGCAGCCCCGTCAACTCCAGCATCTCGAGAGTGCCGTCCTCCCGCTCACCCGCAATCATGTCTGCCGTCAGCAGCGGCATGGCGACCAGGCAGACCGGCAGCAGGAGCACGAGAGTCGCCCAGGCAACGTGCAGCCCCAGGTTGGGCTCCGCTTTCGGCTGGCCCGTCGCGAAGCCGGCTTCCGGCTCCTTGGCCAACTCCTGCGTCCACCACCACGTCGTCGCGGTAACAGCCAGCAGGGCCAGCAGCAAGGTAAGCGCAACCAGGACCAGCAGCTTCCCGCTACGCATCAGACGGCGGAACTCGGTAATGGCGACAATCCACATGGTGCCCGCTCGCGCCAGCCCAACTACGCTCCCTTGGACTCGCTCTCTAGCTGCTCCTGGTACTCCCGGAGCTTCTCCTCCGCCCGCTTGAACTGGATCTCGCAGAGGTGTGCATACAGCCCGCCGGGCTTGGTGGCCAACTCCTCGTGCCGCCCTCGTTCAACGATCCGGCCCTCGTCAAGCACCAGGATCAGGTCCGCGTTCATCACTGTAGATAGACGGTGGGCAATGACAAAGGAGGTGCGGCTCTTCATCAACTCCGAGAGCGCCTGTTGGATCAGGTACTCCGACTCGGAGTCGAGGGCGCTGGTGGCCTCGTCCAGTATCAGAATGCGGGGGTTGCGCAAGATGGCTCGGGCAATGCTGATGCGCTGGCGCTGGCCACCGGAGAGGCGGACTCCCCTCTCTCCCACCTCGGTCTCGTATCCGTCGGGGAACTCCATGATGAAGTCGTGCGCGTTCGCCGCGATGGCTGCCTGGATGACCTCCTCATCGGCGGCATCCGGCTTGCCGTACTTGATGTTCTCCCTCAGGGTCCCGTGGAACAGAAACGTCTCCTGGAGCACCATCCCGATGTTGCGGCGGAGCGTCGAGAC
>CBFDAZ010000241.1:0-7566 GCA_965602825.1 uncultured bacterium | reverse complement strand
GCAGCCCTCGATCAGCAGGTCATCGAACCACGTATCTTCGCCTTCGCGTTTGCACAGGAACCCGCCATCATCGCCGGTGGTGGAGCCTTTGACATCGTGGACATGCAGGTCGCGGAAATGAAGGTGGCGGGCGACACCGAAGTCCTTCACGTAGGCGAAGACGCCGATGCGGCCGCCGCTGAGCTCGAGGCCGCTGATCTCCCAGTACTCGCCGTCGCGCAGCGCCAGGACGGCCCCCTTGCTGGGAGCGTTCGCGATGTGCGGCCGGGGCCCAGTGCCGTAGGCGCCCACCACGTTCGGCGTACCGGCCTTGCCGGACCCGCGGAGTGTCAGAGGGCCGGTGTAAGAGGCACCGGCCTTGAGCAGCACATGGCTGCCCGGAGGGAAGACGATCTCGTTGGCCGGCGCGAGCGTTCGCCAGGCTGTCCCCGGTGATCCGCCGTCGTTAGCGTCATCGCCGGCAGCGCCGTCGATGTAATACGTGTCGGCGGCTGCCGACGACCACGCTGTCAGCGCAACGGCGGTAACCCAGGCGAGGGTGATTGCAGTTTGCATCCGGGTTCGCTCCCATTCAGCACGCGGCGAACGACCATCGGGGCTGAAGCCCCTCGTACACCACAGCACCGCCTTGCCGTCTGGGCGCCTGCCATGGATGGACTTGGGCGTCACTCCTCCCGAAGCGCAGCCTGCAGGGCTTCCACGGCGTCCGCCACTTGCGCGCGCACGGCATACAGTCCGCCGGACGTCTCGTCGGTGGTCCGTTTGAGAGCTATGCGGTACACGATCACACCGTAGGGCTCATCAACCGAGGAGAGCGTGAACGCGCACGTCCCTCCGCGTACCTCCGCCACTCCCGCCGCCACGTTTGTCCCGCCCTTGAGGTCCGATCCCGCTGTAGCGTAGGGCCGTCCGTCCACCAGGAAGCGCGAGTAGGCGTTGTCGCGGTAGTCCGAGTCCTCGTAGACGTTGAGTAATAGCTCGTACCGGCCATCCGGCAGCTTGGTCGGGACTTGGATCGGGAGGTCAGACCGCTGGCCGCCCTCGTGGTGCAGCCAGCCCTCCTCCAGACCGAAGGACCAGCCTGGGGTGGCCTCAAAGACGAGATCGCGGATGCCGTAGCTGCTTGAGGCACCCACAGTCGCATTGGCGAACTCGTGGGCCGCCTCGAGCGCCCGGCGTCCCTGGGCCGCAGCGGGCAGATCGCGGTTCTCGGCCTCGTCTACCAGGCGCTCCAGCATCCGCAGGTAGTCGTAGTCCTCGGCTCCCTCGCGCATCAGCTCCCAGCGAATGGTCGGCACCACGTGATCCAGGATCGGTTCCTGCGGCTCGCCGGTCTTGAGCGGCGGATAGAAGAAGTAGCCGTCTCCGTGGCGGTACTTGTACGTGTACTGGGGCAGGAGGAAGTTGGGCCGTTCCCACGGCGTGGCCTCTTTCCCCCACCAAGTAGAGAGGTAGTAGAGGTACCCGCCCGCGTTCCGCTGCCACACATCCCACAGCATCGCGCGGTTCAGTTGGCCGCTGTGGGAGATCAGGCATCTGGACTTGACATCGTACAGCCAGTAGTCCGCGCCCTTCTGGCGCTGGTCGGCAGCCACGTCCTCGCGGTACATCGTGCAGTACGGTATCCACAGGGAAATCAGCGACCGGCCGTCCTCCACCAACTCCGCCAGCCGCGGGCGGTTCGCGGGATCGTAGGTCAGCGCGGTCCGCAGGCGCGGGTCGGCGCGGCGGAGGAGCCGGCAGATCTCCTTCAGGGCGGGCGTGTCATCATCGGAGGGCTCATCGGTCACGTAGTAGATCGCGCGACCGAGCCAGCCCTTGTCTGCCAGGTGTGCAGCGATGCCCCGGAAGACCGCCACCACCAACTGGTCGAACACCGGGTCCAGCGATCCATCGGGATTGCGGCGCTCCACGGTGGTTCCGTTCACATCGGTGAAGAGCAGATAGATCTCCTTCTTGCCGTCCGTCTCTCGCCGGGTCCAGATGTACGGCGCGACGTTGAAGGCGCTGAAGGCCTCTCGCTGGTCGAAGTAGTACGCGGCCTCGCGATCGAATCCGGCGAAGTCGAGCTTCGCCTCACCGGTGGGCTTGCCGTCGGGGTCCTTCACGAACTCCCACTTGATGCGCCCGTCCGGAAGGGGGTTGAAGGCCATCGTGCCCGGCGCGTAGAGGAACGGCGACAGCCGCGCGCGGATGTACTCCTCGAAGTAGAGGCGGATCACCTTCTCCTTGTCCTCGGGGGTCTTGCAGCCGTGGGCCTGGTAGATGTTGCCGTCCGCGAGACCGATCATGCTCTGGAGGATCGGCCGCTGCGGCAGAGCGAAGCGGCGCACCCTGAGCTGCACGGCGACCGAGGCCACAGGTGAGTCCGCCTGCAAGACCTTCACTTCCCCGGTGTACGCGCCTGGCTGAGCATCTCCCGGCACCGGCACTGTCACCCAGAAGACCAGGTTCTTCCCCGGCTCGACGGCGAAGCGATCCGCGGCCAGGTCCACCGGAGGGAGCGGATCGGGCTGGAAGTTGGGGTTCTCCGATGGCTTGTCGGGCTCGTACGGCGCATTGACGTCCACCCACTCGACCTTGTGGACGCGGACCCCCGCGGCGGGGATCGTCGCGTCCTCCGGCCCGCGCAACTCTTGCAGCTCTACAGCCAGATTGGCGGCCCCTTCGGGCGAACGGATCACAACCTGGAAGGCCTCGGACTCGTTCCGGGCACAATCGAGCGCGATCCTGCCCTCGAGCCACTGGTCCGACGGCGCCTCGTCCCGGGTGATCTTGTGGGTCGGGGCGACACCGTACGCCTCGAGGTCCGGCGGCGCCGCGCTACAGACAACGGGAAGCTCGGCGAGTATGGTAACCATCAAGGTAATGTTGACACACCGTGGCATCGAGCGACCTCCCTGTGCCGGCGAAACTGGCCCAGTGCTTCGGGGTCGGGGGCCGGCTCTCCTCCCAGTAGGTGGGGATGCGCTCGGTCTGGAAGGGGTTTCGGCTCCGGTTCGTGAAGAACCCGCCGGTGCGGACGCCCCCAGGACTGGGGGATGTCCCACCGGCTACAGGATTACCGCCACAGACGGCCCCAAGGTGCCGGTGCGCACGGGACCAGGGAGGCAGTACCATGAACGCCGCGCTCATCACCGCCCTGATGTTGGTGCTGCTGTATTTGGGCTATCGCTTCTACGGTCGTCACATCGAGCGCCGCTGCATCTCCCCCGATCCGGAACAGCCGACGCCGGCGTACACGATGCGAGACGGCGTGGACTACGAGCCGGCCCCGCCGATCATGCTGTTCGGCCACCATTTCACCAACATCTCCGGCGCAGGGCCCATCGTTGGCCCCGTCATCGCCGTCATCTACTTCGGCTGGGCCGCGACGCTGGGCTGGATACTCATCGGGGCGCTGCTGATCGGGGCAGTGCATGACTATCTGTCCCTCATGGTCTCCGCTCGTCACCAGGGCCGGAGCATCTCAGACATCGCCGGCCATCTGGTCGGGCGCCGGGCCAGCCTTGTGCTATCGCTGTTCCTGTGGTTGGCCATGGTCCTGATCATCGCCGTGTTCGGGATCCTGTGCGCGAAGACGCTCGTTTCGACGCCCTCGGTCGTGCTCCCCAACATTGGCCTGCTGCCGGTAGCCATGGCCATGGGCTGGCTGGTCTACCGCCGGAACGTGCCGTTGTGGGCCGCTTCGGTGGTGGGCATACTGGCCATGGGCATCCTGATCTGGCTCGGCTACCTGTACCCGGTCTCCCTGCCGGAATCGTGGGGAGACCCCTTCGTCGTCTGGTTCGTGCTCTCGATGCTGTACTGCCTCAGCGCGTCGGTCCTGCCCATCTGGTTCCTGGAGACCCCCCGAGACTACCTGAGCTCGGTCATCGCCGTGGCCGGTCTGCTTCTCGGTTTCGTCGCCCTTCTCGTGGCCGCGCCCGGGGTCAACGCGCCGGCACACGTGGCGGTCGTCACCGAGAAGGGCCCGCTGTGGCCGATGCTCTTCATCCTGGTGGCCTGTGGCGCGGTGTCCGGCTTCCACTCCATCGTGGCGGGCGGCACCACGGTCAAGCAGCTACGCAAGGAGACAGACGGCCTCCCTATCGGCTTCGGCAGCATGGTCCTGGAGGCGGCGCTCGCAGTGCAGGTCACGTTTCTCGTGGCCGCGGGGCTGTACTGGGCCGGCACCCATCTCGGCACCGACGGCGAGAGCCTGGTCATTGGTGAGATCATGACAGACGGCGGGGGCGCGGCGGCCGTGTTCATCAGGGGCTTTGCGAGCGTCGTCGCCGATGCCTTCCCCTTCGTCGGCTTCAGCCTGGGCCTGCTTCTGGGAGCCCTGATCCTGAACGCGACACTCGTGGACACGCTCGACACCTGCACCCGTCTGGGACGGTTCGTCCTGCAGGAGGCGGGGATGGAGCGCTTCTCGTGGCTGAGCAACCGCTGGCTCTCGGGGGCGATCACCGTCGCGCCGGCCACCTACCTCGGCCTGTCCGGCCAGGCGGAGACGATCTGGCCCGTCTTCGGCGCCTCCAACCAGCTCATCGCCGCCCTGGCCCTCTTTGTGGTGGCGGTCTATCTGGTGGGGGTCAGGCGGCCAAGCCTGTACGCCTTCATCCCCGGCGTCTTCATGCTGATCACGACCGTTGCGGCCCTGGTCTACCAGGCTTATGGTTTCTTCTTTGGCGCGAAGCCGAGCCTCCTGCTGGGGATCATGTCGGTCGTCCTGGTGGCGCTCGCGATCTACGTCGCCATAGAGGTCGTCCCGCGCGGCATCCCGCGCCGCCGGGAGGAGGAGACCCCGGTTGCCGCGGAGTGAACGACCGGGCGCATCCGCTCTTCTGGGAGAGAGCCCCCCGTCTCCGGTAGACAGCCCTCGCTCTTTGTCGCTGGCTGTCGTGTGATTAGGAGTGGAGTTCCGACATGAGATTGCTCTGCGCCGTTCTGTTGGGAGGCCTGGTGCCCGTGGCGATGGCGGAGGAGCCGGCTCGCACGATCAAGTGGGGCGTCGACGATGCCGGAATACGGCCGCTCCTGCTCGATCACCCCAGGGCGGGCGAACTGCTTGAGGAGTTCGGATTCGATCTGTGGGTGACTCACTACCCCTTCCCGTCGCCCACGGTCGAGTCGAACAGGATGGCCATCCGCCGAATGGATGCGTGGTGCGCTGACCGCGGGATCAAGTGGATCGCTAACCTCGAGAGCCCGAACTTCGTTAAGGCCCACGTCGATGAGCAGGGGCGCGACTGGTACAACCGGCCGGACGGCCGGCACTTCTTCCTGTTCCCCGACGAGCTGCTGGAGGAGTTCGGCCAGTGCCAGGCCCTGTGGGGGTTCATGTACGACGAGGCTGCGCACATGCAGAACTGCCGCAACAAGATCGCCGGGCTGGACCAGCCCTGGATCTTCGACCCCGAGGGCCACACGCTGGCCGAGGCGGCGGAGGCGTTCACCAAGGCCGTGGCCGAGGTCGCCAGGATCCACCGGGAACACGGGATTCCCCTCTCGACCGAACACGTCTTCCCGGTGCTGTACCACGGCTTCGCCCGGGCCGGCTGGACGGCGGGGACGAAGGTGCTCAAGGAGAACTGGTCGCCGGCCTACATTGCCTGCGCTCTCGGCGCCGCGTTGGAGTACGACACGGAACTCTGGGTCACACCCGACCTGTGGTTCGGTGGGAGTTACCCGGGGCACTCAACAGAGGAGTACCGATCGGCGCTGCTGCTCGCCTATCACATGGGAGCGGACCGCATCTACACCGAGAATCTGTCCTACGACCACGAGCAGCAGGGCGCGGGGAGTCTGGTGCTGCTGAGCAAGGACGACTATCAGGTCACCCCGCACGGCGAGGTGGCGAAGTGGTTCCGGCATGACTACATGCCGGCCAATCCGAGGCCGTATACGTTCCGTGACATCCGGCCGCGCGTGGCGATCGTGCGCCAGCCGGACGCGTGCTGGGGGCAGTCGGATAGCTGGCTCCCGAACACCCTCTTCGGGCACAAGGAATGGCCCTCAAACCCAACTACCGAGGCCTGGCTGCAGGTCTGGCATCTCCTCTCTCGCGGAGTGATCCCCGAGTACACGTTGAGCTGGCATAACACCAAGGGCCGCGGTCGGCCCTACCAGGTGTTCTGCCCGCTGGACGGCGTGGTGGTGTACGACCACCTGGTGAGCGGGAAGCGGCTCAAGGACGTGGAGGTCATCTTTCTAACCGGCCTGGGCGTGAGCGAGAAGACCCTCCGAGCGATCGGGCGCTGCGTGAAGAGGGGCGCTACCTGCGTCGCGCTCCCGCATCTGCTCCCTGAGCGAGTGTGGAAGCAGACGGGCAACACCGGTGTGTTCCGGTCAGGGAAGGGGCTCTGGGTGGCGACAGAGAGCTTCCTGGCCGACGAGGTCCGGGAGCACGTAGCGCCCGTCATCCCCGCGGAAGATGTCATCCGCTACCGGTTCGGCGACACGACAGTGACCTTCAGGCCCGTCGACGGCGATCCGAACTGGCTGGCCGTGGAGGTCGGGGGCGGAGCTTGACGCTGACCGACATGGCAGACGGTGTCGGGTTGGGAAACCCGACCCACGAACGGTGGATCCTCGAAGCAGTCGCGGTACTACTCCTCAAGAGGCAGAATTTCGACCCTTCGGAATTCGACGGGATGGCTCTCAGTCTGAAGTGAGATGTAGCCCTCGTGGAGCATCTTGTCGCCGTTGTTCGCCTCGATCAGCTTCTTGGCGTCGCCGTCGTTCTCATCGAGCTGCGGCTTCTCGTACTCCAGGACCGTTTCTCCGTCGATGATGTGCTTGATGAGCGTGTTGCCGCGAACCTCAACTTCCACGGTCACCCACTGGTCGCCGTGGTACGTCTCTGAGCGGGAGCCGATGCAGTGGCGAGTGACGAGCTCGTCATCCATCACGACATGCGTGCCCGGGGTGCACACGTTGGCGGTCGAGCGCTCATCTCTACCGTTGCCACCCAGGAGCTGAACCTCGACGCAGACAGGGAAACCCTGATCCTGCCTCATGCTCTCGGGCGACTGGCAGTGGAGCATGATGCCGCTGTTGCGGAAGGCCCAGCCCGGGCCGCCGGGAGCCTGGTCACCGACGAAGCGGTACTCCACGCGCAGGCGGTAGTGCGAGAGCTTCTCCTTGTAGAAGAGGTGGCCGAAGGCGCCACCGAACTCGTCGTACTGGTCGTAAGCGACCTTGAGGACTCCGTCTTCCACGCGGAAGGTGTTCCCGTAGTTCTCATTCAGCTCGTGACCGGCGATCTTGACCTGCCAGCCATCGAGGTTCTCGCCGTTGAACAGGCTGGTCCAGAGGTCAGTCTCCGCGTCTTCCTGTGCCGCGGCGCCGAGCGCGATCGCCAGGATGAGGGCCAGCAGCCAAGCGACGGACAGCCAGCGGGCGGCCGCCGACGGATCACGTCTGGTAGGAGATTGTCTTGGTGTCATTGCGGATGGCTCCTCCCTCGGGTGTTCGGCTTGCAGTACCAGGCAACGGCGTCGGAGCCGGCGCTCCGACCTACGGAACGTCGGAACGGCCAGGCGGACGAGAACGTCCACGCGCCCACATGGGTGATGG
>CBFDAZ010000240.1:0-7572 GCA_965602825.1 uncultured bacterium | reverse complement strand
GTCGCGCCGCCGCCGGACCCAGCCGTTGAGGGTGACCTCCTGGCCGGCATCATCTTTGCGGAGCTCTCCGCACCAGCGCGTTCGTTTCCAGCCATCTGTTGCACCCATGGTATCTCGCCTGCACTTTCTTCAGCGACTGCGTTCCACGAGCCCTTCGCCCACTGCCGTTCCCCGTCGCCGTGCCCCTGGCCGTTATTCTGCCTCGAAGATCTGGGGATCGCCCGTGCCGACGGGTCTCCAGGCCCGACGCCGTTCTGTCTTCATCGTTCCCGGGCGCCGCCTCGCGGCATGAGCGACTGCCTCGAAGATTCGGAGGTCGTCCGTGACGGCGGAGCTCCAGCTCCGCCACGGTGCGCCACGACCAACGAACGGCATCGAAAAAGGGGACTGTCCTGTTTTGCTGCCATCGTCATTGTTTCAGGGCGCCCCCACCGGGGCATGTCCAACTAGCTCCAAGATCTGGGAGTCGTTCGTAGGTCGGGTCTCCAGGCCCGACGCCGTTCTGTCTCAATCGTTCCCGGGCACCGTTTCGCGGCATGAGCGACTGCCTTCTGCCGCCAGATTCGAAAAGCGGCCGAGTCTGGTGACTCGGCCGCGCATGACTCCCGCAGGTTGGAGGAGCGCGCAGCTACTTCTTGCGGTTATCCCTCTTGCTCTTCTTTCCCTTCTCGTCGTCGTCTTCCACCCTCAACTCCCCACTGTGCGCCGCCTCGACCACTCGTTCGTAATAGGGGTGTCGGGAGAACAGGTAGAGCTGATACGAGACCGCGACAGAGATGAGCAGGTACGCGTGGACCGGGCCCGCGCCGCCGATGAGGCAGAGGATGCCGGCCAGACCGATTGCGTGCCCCATGAATCCGAGCGAGGAGGCCGAACTGACGACGACCTCCGATGCAACCGTTGCCCTCTGCTCGGGGCTGGCGGCCAGTTCCGGCGGTTGCTCGTCGGCGCCCTTCGTCGTCGGCTCGGCGTCCGGACTGAAGCGCTTGATGATAGTCTCCGCCACCCGCTTGGGGTTCGTCCAGTAACCGTCGATAGTGAAAGCGAAGAGGAAGACCAGCGCGGAGATGGCAAGCAGCGCATAGAACGAGTCCTCGGCCCGCTTCTGCGACAGCACTGGCTGCGAGGCATATGCCACGGTGCTTAGCACCAGCGCCACGAGGGAGACGGCCAGCGGCAGCACGCTCCAGATCAGCCATGTGCGGCGCAAGTCCAGGCGCACACGAGTAGTTGAGTCGCTAGTTCCCATGGTCTCTCTACAGTAGGATACGTCGAACGCTCGATTTGGGATCGCCGCAGTATAGCACCACGCTGCTCGGAGTGTCAACGAAGCCCGACGAGCGATCCGGGCCGCCCCGACCGGGAGCCCGGGCATCCGCGCCAACTCACTGGAACTGCCTGAGTCAAGCAGGCGGGTAGTGCTGTCGTCGTGGTGGAGGTCTGGGCGTCGGCGCCCAGGATGAGAGGGCTGTGCACCACGGACTCGGGCCAGACACTTCGCCTGCACGGACAGGCCGCGCGCGCCATGGCGCCCACAGGGGATGCCGACAGTGGAGGATCGCAGGCGCTACATCAACGCGGAGCCGGGGCCAGCCCAAGCACGCCGGGATTATGGAGCCCGGCTTCACGAGTCAGACGGGCGGCTTCGGGCCCGCTTCCCCGTCGAGCCCGGCGATGCCCTGGGGGAGACGAGTGACTGGTCAGTCCACCCTCGTAGGGGCGCGATTCATCGCGCCCGCAAGGTTCATCATTCGCCGACCCGAGGCTCAGCGCAACGGCGGCGCGGACGCAGCGATGTTCATCAACGGGTAGTATTGTCGTGGGTACCGTCAGGCGCCATGCTGGCGCCCACAGGGGATGCCAACTTGGGGTACACTGCAGTACCCGCTTCCTGGCCCAAGTTAGCGGACATCGAGGCCGGGGCGCTCTGCGTGGCGCCCGGGTCCACGCCTATTGCGTCGGCGATTGGCCCTCCGAACCAACCGGGCAGGGGGCATCTGCCGGCATAACGTCCGCTCCTTGACACCAAGAGGGGCGGCGGCTATACTCGCATGGCGTTCCCCATTGTTAGTATGTAAGTCGACCAGAACGCCGGTGAGTGCCGGGGGAAAACCTGCCAGAGTTGCTGTGACGGATCGCCTTGAGACTGCAGGACCGGGCGGTCCGTCTTTGGTGTGTCAATAGCGCTATGCCGTTCCGGAAAGGGAGGTCGTTCACCGTGCCGCGGGCCAAGAAGAAGGCAGCCAAGTCGAAGAGCCGGGTTCCGAAGAAGACGGCCGTTTCCTCAGATCTCGAGATCGCCCAGGCTCACCGCGACAAGATGAAGCATGTGTACGAGATCGCGGGCATGCTCGGGATCGAGGAAGATGAGCTGGAACTCTACGGGCGCCACAAGGCGAAGATCCATCTTGACGTCCTGGACCGGCTCGGCGACGAGCCGGAGGGCAAGCTGATCGACGTTACCGCCATCACCCCTACGCCTCTCGGGGAAGGCAAGACGGTAACTTCGATCGGCCTGGGCCAGGCGCTGGCCCAGATCGGTAAGCGAGTGTGTAACACGCTTCGCGAGCCGTCGCTGGGGCCACAGTTCGGTATCAAGGGCGGGGCGGCCGGTGGTGGCTACTCGCAGGTCATGCCGATGGTGGACGTCGATCTCCACTTCACCGGCGATATCCACGCCGTTAGCATGGCCAACAACCAGTTGGCGGCCTTTATTGACGCCAGCCTCCACCACGGCAACCCCCTGCGGATCAACGCCCCCACCATCGGCTGGCGCCGGGTGATCGACTCGAACGATGGCTATGCGCTGCGGAATATCATCATCGGCCTGGGTGCCAACCTGCCCAAGCCGAGGCGTGGCGGCGTGCCCCGCGAATCGGGCTTCGACATCAGCGTTGCGTCGGAGGTCATGGCCATCCTGGCCCTGACGACCGGGTGGAAGGACTTGCGCAAGCGCCTGGGGCGGATCATCGTCGGCTACAACACGGACGACGAGCCCGTCACCGCTGAGGATCTGAAAGCTGCCGGCATGATGACCGTGCTGCTGAAAGACGCCATCATGCCGACCCTCATCCAGACCCTGGAGAACACTCCGTGCATCATGCACGCCGGGCCCTTCGCGAACATCGCCCACGGGAACAACTCGATCCTGGCCGACCAGATCGCCCTCAAGTGCGCGGATTACGTTGTCACAGAGAGCGGCTTCGGCGCTGACTGCGGAGCCGAGAAGTTCATGAACATCAAGTGCCGCGCGGGCAAGCTGAAGCCGGACTGCGTCCTGATCACGCTTTCCATCCGTGCCCTTAAGATGCACAGCGGCAAGTTCACGGTCGTGGCCGGAAAGCCCCTCGACCCCGGGTTGACCAAGGAGAATCTGAAAGCCATCGAGGACGGGTGCTGCAACCTCGTCAAGCACATCGAGAACATGAAGCTCTTCGGCGTGCCGGTCGTGGTGTCGATCAACCGTTTCACGGCCGACACCGATCGCGAGGTGGAGTTGGTCCGGGAGATCGCGCTCGATGCCGGCGCCGATGGCTGCGCCCCGATCGACGTCTGGGCCCACGGCGGCAAGGGCGGGATCGAGCTGGCCGAGGTCGTCGTTGAGGCCTGCGAGAAACCGAACAAGTTCCGCTACCTCTACCCGCTCAACATGTCCATCAAGGAGAAGATCGAGACGATCGCCACGAAGATCTATGGAGCGGGCGACGTGGAGTACGAGCCCGCTGCGGAGCAGCAGATCGAGCGCTTCAACCAGTACGGGCTCGACACGCTGCCGCTCTGCATGGCCAAGACCCACCTGTCGCTGTCCCACGATCCGAAGCTGAAGGGCCGGCCGGAGGGCTTCACCTTCCCGATCCGCGACATCCGGCCATCGGCCGGCGCTGGCTTCCTGTACCCGTTGTGCGGCGAGATGTCCACCATGCCCGGCCTGCCGACGACCCCGGCGGGCAGTAAGGTGGACATCGACAAGGACGGCGAGATCGTCGGACTCTTCTGAGCACGAATCGATTGCTGTGTTGCGCGGGCCCCGGTCACTTGGCTGGGGCCCGCTTTGCGTGTGGGAGAGCGGAACCTCCCGCGTCGGGAGACCGTCTGTTCTTGATGTCCGTGGTGGCTTGACGGGCCGAGGGTAACAGACTATATTATACGGCCAATTCACCTGTCGGCAGTGGTGCAAGGACTGTAGAAGACCCTCGTGTCCGGCTTCCGCCTCGCACGGCGCGGTGACCAAGGCGCCAAGGAGGATCCCGTTGAGTCCACGCAAGCGAAGGCTGAGTGCCAAACGCATCAAGGAGTTCCAGAAGCAGTTGGCCGAGGAGCGGGAGCGAGTCCTGGGATCGATCGCGGAAATCGAAGCCAGGACCTCCGGCCAGGACGAATTCGAGATGGCCCTGGAAGAAGGCGACTCCGACGACGGACCCAGCGACGCAGCGATCGAGACCCTGGATCGAGGGACGGAGTTCGCCCTGGAAGAGAACCTGCGCACGATGCTGGAGGAGATCGACGCCGCCTCGGAAAAGATCGAGAAGGGCACCTACGGCGTCTGTGACAATTGCGGCGGTGACATAAAGATGGCTCGACTGGAGCGGATCCCATCGGCAACGATGTGCGTCGAGTGCCAGGAGCGTCTCGAGAGACGGTAGCCACTCGTTCCCTGCCGCTCGCGTTCTATCTGATCGTCCTCGTGAGCCTTGCGGCGGACCAGCTAGTCAAGACCGTGTTGGTCAGCCGGATGCCGCTTGGCTCACGCATCGAGATTATCCCCCGTTTCCTGTACGTGACCCACGCCCAAAACCCCGGAGCGGCCTTCGGTATGCTGCCGACGGCTACGGGCGCCCTGATCGTCGCCGGCACCGTCATCATCGTCATACTGCTGCTGTACGGGCGGCGCGTGGCAGCCTGTCCGCCTCTGTGGATCGGCCTCGCTCTCCAGGTCGGGGGCGCGGCCGGGAACATGGTCGACCGTATCTTCCGCGGCCCCGCGCTGTTCCGGGGTCGCGTCGTGGACTTCATCGACGTGCAGATCACCCGCAGCTTCGCCTGGCCGACCTTCAACATCGCGGATATCGCCATCACTGTGGGTGCGGTTCTGATCGCCTACTGCATTGTGACCGGTAGACTTGCCGAGGCGGAAGGATCGGACCGAGGTTCTGACCAAGAGACCGGCGAGTAGTGCGCGAACTATAGGGCCGCTCGTTCTCGGGAGCTCAGTGGGCAGGAGTACCTCCGTCACCGGTTGGGGCAACTCCAGGCCTCCGTACGGGTCGCATGCAACCTTTGTCTGACCCGGGAACCCGGCCGGACCGGTCGACAGAATGCTATCCACTCTTCTCGAGATAGAGACGTTGTCACCCGCCCACGGACTACTGATCGCGGCCGTCCTCAGCCTTGCCGCCGTGCTCTGGACGCTGTACGAGGCCCGCGCAGGCCGAGTCGAGCGCAGAGAGCTTGTGAAGGCGATCGTCTGGTCGATCTCGACCGCGCTGGTGGCTTCAGCAGTGCTCTACATCGCGTCTCGCTACGTCCATCCCATCCAGATCCGCAGCTACGGCGTAATGTTGATGTTGGCGTTTGCCGCGGGGATCTTCGTCGCGATGCGGCGAGCGTCGTTCTACCGGATCGATCCGCCGAGCATCATCGATCTCTCCCTCTTCATCCTCGTCGGCAGTCTGGTGGGGGCTCGCGTCTGCTACGTGCTCCTGAACTGGGGGGCGGAGTTCGCCGAGGAGGCGCCCCGGGAAGTGCTCAGCGTCTGGGAAGGGGGTCTCTCCTTCCACGGCGGACTCACCGGCGGCGTACTCGGCGGGTTGCTGTTCTGCCGCTGGCGTCGGGTGCGCCCGTCGCTGGTGGCCGATCTGGTCGCACCCTCGGTCGCTCTGGGGTACGCAGTTGCCAGGCTCGGCTGCTTCCTCAACGGCTGCTGCCATGGCGGCCCGACGAACCTGCCGTGGGGCGTCGACTTCCCGGAGCCGGCAGATCAGCTCCAACTCCACGTCTGCGTTCACCCGACTCAGCTCTACTCCAGCCTCGGCAGCATTGCGGTGACCGTCCTGCTCCTCTGGCTCGTTCCTCGGATCCGAGTCCCGGGACATCTGGGGCTTTGGTACCTGGTCTTTGGGTCGGTGTTGCGGTTCTTCGTGGAGTTCCTTCGTCGCGGGTACACGGCGCACCCGTGGGGCCCCCTGCCGGCGTTGACTCAAGCGCAAGCCGCCTCGGTCGCCCTGATCGTCGTGTCACTGGCAATCATTGTGGCCACTCGGAAGCGCGTGGGTTACCCCTTGCCGAAGGACGAGCCGTCGGATCAGACGGCTGAAGACCCGGATCCGCCCAAAGACAAAAGCCGGAAGCAACGCCGCAAGTCCCGCGGCAAGCCGCGATGACAGGACTCGTCTTGCCCCCTGCCCTTCGACCTGGCTGCCACTCGACTTGCTGTGCAGATGAATGACCATGACCGAGTCGCTGAGCGAACCGGAACAGAGGGAGTACGAGGTTCCAGCCGAGTTGGCCGGGTCGCGCCTCGATCGGGCCCTGGCCCAGCTTGACGATGAGTTGTCTCGGTCAGCCGCTCAACGGCTGATCGCCCAGGAGCTGTGTCTGCTCAACGGCGAGCCGGTCAAGCGCTCGGCATCGGTCGCGGCGGGCGATCTGATCTCGGTCACCCTCCTTCCTCCCGAGCCGACGGAGGTCGTCGCCGAAGAGATTCCGCTGGACGTCATCTACGAGGATGCCGACCTGATCGTCATCAACAAGCCGAGCGGCCTGGTCGTGCATCCCGGAGCGGGCAACCCGCACGGCACGCTTGTCAACGCTCTCTTGGGGCACTGCGACGATCTCTCGGGCATCGGGGGGGAACTCCGGCCCGGCATTGTCCATCGACTCGACAAGGAGACCTCCGGCCTGCTCGTCGCCGCGAAGTCCGACGTGGCGCACCGCGAACTGGCCCGGCAGATCGCCGGCCGAACCGCCCGCCGAACCTACTGGGCCCTCTCCTGGGGTCTGTTCGCGGAGCCGACGGGTGAGGTTCTCGCTCCCATTGCCCGGCATCGGCTCCATCGTCGGATGATGGCCGTGGTCGAGGGCGGGCGGGAGGCCCTGACGTTGTACCGGGTGCTGGAGACGTACCGGCTCAGTTCGGAGGCTGGCAGAAGAGGCCACGCGATCTCCCTGCTCGAGCTCGAGCTGAAGACGGGGCGGACCCACCAGATCCGCGTTCACCTGACTCACCTGGGGCATCCGGTCCTCGGCGATCCGCTCTATGGCCGGCAGCGCAGATTGCCCAAGGGCGCCCCGGCCGCGCTGGCCCGGGCCGTAGCAGAGCTGGAGGGGCAGGCGCTTCACGCCCGTCGGCTGAGCTTCACCCACCCGCGAACCGGGGAGGCGATGGCGTTCGAAGTCGAGCCGCCCGCCGACTTCCAGCGCGTCCTCACGGTTCTCCGCGAGGAGTGCGCCGTCGATAAGCCATGACCTCCGAATCCCTGGCCGTAAGGAGCGCGGACGCCCTCGTCCGCGAGGTGGCGGGTGGTGATGCCGTTGACGTTACCTGGGACCGCCGGCGCCCTCGCCGGCAGAGGT
>CBFDAZ010000239.1:0-7574 GCA_965602825.1 uncultured bacterium | reverse complement strand
CCCTTCCCGGGCCGGAAGCGCATCCGCATCCTGCTGATGGGCGCCGACAAGCGCCCTGGCGACGAGGGTCGCTCCGATACCATCCTCCTCCTGACGCTTAACCCGCGGACCAACAAGGCCGCGGTGCTCGGCATCCCGCGTGACCTGAAGCTCTCCATCCCCGGCCACGGCCGCGACAAGATCAACCACTCGTACTCCTACGGCGGGATCGACCTGACGCGCCAGACGGTTGAGGAGCTCATCGGCGCACACATCCACCACTACGCCCTGGTCTACTTCCACGGGTTCGTGAAGGCCGTGGATCGCTTGGGCGGCGTCTGGATCAATGTGCCGGACATCGAGGGCCAGGGCCGCGGGATGAACTACGACGAGGGCGTGGTGGTCATGCGGACCCACATCGACCACAACGGCTACCTGCACCTGCACGAGGCGCCCGGCCTGCAGAAGCTGGACGGCGCCGGGGCCCTCGGCTTCGTCCGTTACCGCAAGAGCACCATGTACGGCGACGGCCACGGCAACTGGGCCGGCGACAGCGATTACGCCCGTTCCGGCCGGCAACAGCAGTTCCTCAGGGCAATGGCACAACAGCACGTGCGGGTGACCAACATCCACAACCTGCTCGGTGCCGCCAGCGAGATCGCACCATACGTTACATCGGACCTGAAGAAGAACTGGAACAGCGTGTACGACGTGCTCAGGGTCCTGAAGGAGGTCGACCCGCACGACCTGTGGACCGGGACCGTACCGATAGAGGACGACCCGAACTTCTTCCATGGTGGCATCTACTACGCGCTGCTCAGGGAGGACGACTTCCGAGACATGCGGTTGGAGATGGAGCGGCATCTGGACGGGGTGGGAGTGAGTCTGGGTGATGTCGAGGTCTTGAACGCCTCCGGGGTCGCCGGCAGTGCGCACGATGCCGCCCAGCGCCTCGCCGAGAAGGGCTTCTCGGTCACCTCCGTCGGCAACGCCGAGGCATTCGACCTTGAGGACACAGCCATCCAGTACACCGAGGGATACAAGCCGGACGCGCGAGTCGCAGCCGGCGTCCTTGCCTGCGGCGAGCTCGAGCCCTTGGAGGCGGGTGACGAGAGCGTCCATTCAGGCGCGGAGCCCGTGAGCGTTCGGGTGCTCCTGGGCTCAGACTACGATCCCGAAGCCGCAGCGGTTGCCGCCGGCGAGATAGTCCAGGGAACGATGCAGGGGGCGCATGGGGCGGATTAGCGACATCCTCAGTTGCGGGCTCGCAGTCGCGCTGGCCGTTCTGGGGGCGGGCGAGGTCAAGTCGGTTCTGGATAAGCTCGGGGCTGATGATGGTGTGTCTGCGGCGGCCCATCTGAGGACCATCATCAACCAGGAGCCACCCTTCGGGGGGGCGCGTCGGGTCACGATACTCCTCATCGGGGCCGACCGACGGCCAGGCGACACCGGCCGGTCAGACAGTCTCCTCGTCCTCTTCGTCAACCCGCAGACTCGACAGATGGCGCTCCTGGGCATTCCTCGCGACCTCCGGGTCTCCATCCCAGGCAGGGGTCGCGACAAGATCAACCACGCCTATCCATTCGGCGGCCCACAGCTTGTGCGGCGCACGGTTGAGGGCTTCCTTGGCCGGAGCATCGACCACCACGCCGTGGTCTTCTTCGAGGGGTTCGAGATAGCGGTCGATGCCCTCGGAGGAGTCTGGGTGGACGTGCCTGACATCGAAGGCCAGGGACGCGGCATGAACTACGACGACGACGCCGGCGACCTGCACATCCACCTGCAGCCCGGTCGTCAGCACCTGGACGGTCATGCCGCCCTCGGCTTCGTCCGCTACCGCAAAAGCAATACGCCGGGCCTCGGCGATAGCGATGAGGCGCGCTCGGGTCGGCAGCAGCAGTTCCTGAGGGCGATGGCCGAACAGCATCTGAAGCCCAGCAGCCTCCCGGGGCTGCTGGCGGCGGGCAAGATCGTTGCGGACAACGTCGAGACGGACATGCCATCGGCGCAGGTGCCGGAGCTGATTCGCGTCTTGCACGGTTGCGACCCGGCCCGGATGTTCTCGGCTACGGTCCCGCTGCAGGAAAGCAACTGGCAAGGCGGCCGAACGTACTATGCTCAGGCGGATGAGCAGAAGCTCAGCGACACGCTGGCGCAGATCGACTGGAATCTGGAAGCCGGCGAGGTCCCACGGCCCAGCCTGGAGACGCTCAACGCCTGTGGAATCACCGGGCGCGCCGCAGACGCCGGCCGCAAGCTCGCCGGTACGGGTTTCAGCCTCGTCTCGTGCGCCAATGCCGACCGGTCTGGGCTTATGAGAACGCTCATCGAGTACCAGGCTGGCCACCGGCAGGCGGCCCGCCTCGCCGCCTCTGTGCTTGGCTGTGGCACGTTGCAGGAGGCCGAGGGCGCCGCCGGCGGCGGCTCTGCTGAGACGACGCCGGACATTCGGGTGTATGTGGGCTCTGACTACAAGCCACAAGACTCCGGATAGGCACAAACCTGAGCGGGATGGCTCAGACTCAGTTCGCGGGAGGTACCGCAGATTGCCTTCAGATTCACTGGACAGAGCCAGACTGATCGCGGCCGTCGCCCTGGACGGGCTTGCCGAGGAGGCCGTGATCCTCGAGATGCGAAATGTCGCGTCCTTTTGTGACTACTTCGTCATCTGCGAGGCGCGCTCCCCGCTGCATATAGAGGCCATTCGGGAGCGGATTGTGCAGAGGACCGAAGAGCAGGGCTTCGGTCCGCAGTACCACGAGGGAGGCCGGAACGCCACCTGGATCGTCCTTGACTATGGAGATATCGTGGTCCACATCTTCGACGAGGCGACCCGAGGCTTCTACGATCTTGAGGGCCTGTGGGCCGACGCTGACCGCATTGAGCTGGAAGAGCATCCTGACGACACCGGCCGGCCACCCGACTGATCGCGCCAGGGGAGGAGATGCTGTTGGGCGAGCGGACGCACGGCGATATCGAAGACGAACTCCAACAGCAGCAGCTCGACCGGTTGTTCCTGAACGCAGGCATCTTCCTGCGACAGAGACGCCTCTCGGAGGCCAAAGAGGCGATCGCGGAACTGCGGAAGCTGGACCCCGATAGCTCCGAGGTCTGGGAGTTGCAGGGCGACCTCTTGCGCCAGCAAGGGAAGCGAAGGCCGGCGCAAGAGGCCTACAAGCGAGCCTTTGAGCTGGACAGCAGCAACGCCAACGCGGAGAAGAAGTACGCCGAGCTAGTGCTGTTCATCGGCGAGGAGACGCGGGCCAAGCAGGAACGGCGAGCCGTCGTGGAGGACCCCACCAAGCACAAACCGGAGCGGCGGAATCCTGTCCTGGCAGCCGTCTATTCCTGTTTCTTCCCCGGTTTCGGGCAGCTCTACAACCGCCAGCACGAGAAGGGCCTGGCGATGCTGTTCGTAGCGGCGATCCTGCTGATGCTGCTGGTGAACGCCGTCGTCCTTTCGCCTTACCGGCGCATGGTGGAGGACACCGGAGGCCGTTCGCTCTCCTACGCACAGCAGTTTGGGCTGTGGGGAGATCAGATCCGCCAGATCCCGTGGTACGCATGGTTGCTGGTCGTCTTCGGCCTGCTGACCTTCGTCACTCTCCACATCTATGCCATCGCGGACGCAACGCTCGTCGCCAGACGGGAGGCAAAGGAAGCCGACCGCCTTGGTGTCGAGGCGCCGACCTGACCCGCCCTCCACCGAACCTTGCTCGCCGGACCCAGCCACTGCCCGGCTCGAGTTCACCATGCAGTCGAAGCGGCGCCGGACGACATCGGTTGATCTACCCCTCGGGCCCTTGCGCCTTGAGGTTGAGCGAGCATACACCGACACAGCCGTCCAGGGCGGCCTCGGGCCCTTCATGCAGCGTTGGGCGGACCGGGTGAGCCGCACGGTCACCACCGAACCGGCCCGCCAGGCCGCCCTGTGCATCGGGGCCATGTTCGACGGCTATGCCAACGCGGCTCCGGATGAACGGGAGCACACCGTGCGCCGCGCTCGCGAGGCAATCCGGGCTCTCGAGCGGGCGGCCCCGCGGCCACGTGAACAGCCTCCTCCGGCTCCCCTGGTCCTCGACGCAGCGGTCACGAGCCTCCGGGGGATCAGCGACAAACGATCCGAACTCCTTGCCCGCCTCGATATCCGGACTGTGGGCGATCTGCTCCGCCACTACCCCTTCAGATACGAGGACCGCAGGCACGTTACCCCACTCGCCTCGCTTGCTCCGGGGTCGAGCGCGGTGGTCTGCGTCGAGGTGACCGGCCGCGGGGAGATCATCCGGCGCGGGCGGCAGCAGATCACAGACCTTCCGGTGGCCGATGCCTCCGGCGAGGCCACCCTCACTTGGTTCGGCCAGCCCTACCGGGCGAACCAGTTCGCCGCTGGCGTTCGGCTTCTGTGCTCGGGAGTCCCCAGGATCATCGGAGGAGCGATCTCCATCCACGCCTCCGAGTGTGAGGTGGTCTCCGGCACTGACAGCCTGCAGATGCGTCGCATAGTGCCTATCTACGGCACCACAAAGGGCCTCAGCCAGCCGCTCCTGCGGTCCATCGTCCACCAGGCCGTCGAGCGAACGGCGCACGTGGAATCCGATACGCTACCCGAGCCCCTGCGGTCCGCACGCGGGCTGCTCCCGGCGGCCGAGGCCAGGCGGGCGATCCACTTCCCCACCACACCGGGCGAGGCCCAGGAAGCCCGACGCCGCCTGGCTTACGAGGAGCTGTTCCGACTCCAGGTCCTACTCGCAATGCGCCGGCGGCTGGTGCATGACGTGGCCCAGACGACGCCGCTGCCCGTCCCCGAAAGGCTCAAGCAGGAGTTCGAAGCGGCCCTCCCCTTTGAGCTGACGGCCGCCCAGAAGCGGGTGTTGGCTACCGTGGCGGACGACCTCGAGTCGGAGAGGCCTGCACTTCGCCTGATCCACGGTGACGTTGGCTCGGGGAAGACGGTGATCGCGGTCCTCGCCTTGTTGGCGGCGGCTCGCGGAGGACGGCAGGCGGCCTTCATGGCCCCCACCGAGATCCTCGCCGAACAGCACCATCGCGTCCTGACGGAGCTGCTGGCGCCGTTCAATCTGCGCCCCGTCCTTCTGACGGGCAGCATGGGTGACCAGGACAAGCGGCGGATCCGGTCCAGTCTGGCCGCAGGCGACATAGCGATCGTCATCGGCACCCACGCGCTTGTCCAGGAGACAACGGCCTTCGCCGACCTCGGCGTGACCGTCGTTGACGAGCAGCACCGGTTCGGCGTCCTGCAGCGGGCCAACCTCGTCGCCAAAGGCCCGCGCCCCAACCTGTTTGTCATGACGGCGACACCGATCCCTCGCACGCTGGCGCTGGTCGTCTACGGCGATTGCGATGTCTCCGTGCTCGACGAACTGCCCAAAGGCCGCCGGGCGCCGTACACGAAGCTCCTGCAGGTGAGGGATCGAGACAGAGCCTACCACGCGGTGCGGGAGGCGGCTGCCAAGGGTCAGCAGGCCTTCGTTGTGTGCCCCTTGATCGAGGAGTCCGACGCGCTGGAGGCTGAGGCGGCCGAGAAGCGCCACGAGGAGCTGAGCGGCGGAGTCCTCAGCGGCCTCCGTGTGGAGTTGCTCCATGGCCGGCTACGGCCCGACATCCGGGGCCGTCGCGTCGAAGCTTTCCGGCGGGGCGAGACCGATGTACTCGTGACGACCACGGTTATCGAGGTCGGGGTAGACGTTCCCGCGGCCACCATCATGGTCGTCGAGAATGCCGAGAGATTCGGCCTTGCGCAGCTCCATCAGCTCCGCGGCCGCGTCGGGCGCGGATCAGAGCAGGGAACGTGCTTCCTGATCGCCGGCGTAACGCGGGATGATCCGGCCTGGGAGCGCCTCGCCGTGCTGGAGTCCACCTCGGACGGCTTCGAGGTGGCCCGCGAGGACCTCAGGATGCGGGGCCCGGGGGAGCTGACGGGCACGCGGCAAGCGGGTCTCCCCGACCTTCGCGCTGCAGATCTGATCGCAGATACGGCCTTGGTGGAACAGACCCGTGAGGACGCCTTCGCGCTGATCGCCCGGGACCCCACCCTCGCAGCCCCCGAGAACGCCGACCTCCGATCCGTCATCCACGCTGCAGTGCCCACGCTCCTGCCCCTGATGCGGGCGGATTGACGCGCGAACTACTCCCGGCCCTTCACGCGGAGCGCGTGCTGTGCATCCCGGCGTATCCTCTCGTGCGTCGGCCTGGCCGGTTGCGGATCCTCCATCGCACTGCAGGAGTGCACCCCTACAGCGCGGAACCGTGCCCGCACGACGGACCCATCTCACATCGAGGGCTTCACCCGTGCTCTACCGTCTGACACGCGTGGTGAGAACCGCAACATCGGAGATATACCTGGCCTGGCAGGATGAGGTCAGGGTGGGTCAGGTGGACCTGCACTATGGCCCCGAGGTCATCCATGCGACCCTGGTCCTGGAACAGAACCTCGAGCGGGACGCCATCGACCATCTCGTCAAGCAGATCGATCGCGATGTCGTCGCCTCGTACCTGCAGGACTTTGAGCGGGACAACTTCCTCGTCACCGTGTTCCGAGGCGAGGAAGTGACGACCTACTCCGACGAGGACCATGAAGAGGACGAGAACGAAGGTCTGGGCTGGTAGCCGCGAGGAGGCATCGTGACCATGCCTTCCTCGGGCACCCCCTCCGACGCCGGGCCTGACCGGCTGACCTCGGTCTGCCCGCACTGCGGCCAACCGGTCGCGCAGAGCCTCAAGGAGTGCCCGTTCTGCGGAGGCGCCACCGAGGCACGGCCGGTCACGGCTCCGCCGCGCAGCCTGCGATCGCGCATCGGTGAGGCTCTCGGCGGCTACGCCTTCATCGCGCCCAACATCATCGGCTTCCTGACCTTCACCCTCCTTCCCGTGTTGGCCGCCTTCCTGCTCAGCTTCATGGAGTGGGACGCTGTGCGCCCCGTGGAGAGCTACGATCAGGTCAGGGAACTCTGGGTCGGCGGACGGCATTACGGGGATATCCTGGGCTTCCGGCGCGATGACGATGGCCGGCTCAAGCCGAACGACGAGCGCTTCTGGCAGTATTGCTACAATACGCTGTTCCTGATGCTGGGCATCCCAATCGGGATGGTCTTGTCGCTGGCCTGCGCGCTACTGCTCAACCAGAAGCTCAAGGGCATTGTCGTCTTCCGCACGATCTACTTCATCCCATCCATCTGTTCGGTCATCGCGGTAGCTATGCTCTGGCGGTGGCTCTACAACCCGCAGTTCGGCCTGATCAACGATACGCTCCGCGCCCTGCACCTTGTCTCGCCGGCGCAGACGGGCCTCCTCAACACGCCTCTGGAGGCAGCCAACCTCAAGGCGCCGGGCGAGCCGCTGAAGTGGCTGACCGATCCCGCGCTTGCCAAGCCTGCCCTGATCATCATGGGCCTGTGGGCCGCGATCGGCGGACAGAACTGCATCCTGTACCTTGCGGGCCTCCAGAGCATCCCGGATGAGCTCTACGAGGCCGCGGAGATCGACGGTGCGAGCTGGTGGCACAAACTGCGCTACATCACGTGGCCGATGCTCGCGCCGACCACGCAGCCCAGCACCCGATCCTCAATCTGTCTGCG
>CBFDAZ010000238.1:0-7578 GCA_965602825.1 uncultured bacterium | reverse complement strand
GGTCTGGCGCCCGCGGTGATGCTGGTTCTGCTGGTCGTAGCCGCGCCCTTCGTGCTCAATCGGCGGCCCCCGGCGGGAAAGGTCATCAAGGTCTGGACCTTCGCGCAGCACCACTACGACGAGTACGAGAACCGCGTCCCCCTCTTCGAGCAAGCTCACCCGGGCGTCAAGATCGACCTGCAGCTCCTTCCGGGCAACGTGATGTTCGACAAGCTCATGTCGGCGTTCCTGGCCGGGGTCGGGGCGCCCGATCTGGCGGAGGTGGAGATCAGTTCGGTCGGGCGCTTCTTTCTGGGGCGCAAGTCGGACTGCGGCTGGGTGGACCTCAAGCCATGGCTGGTGGACGAGGGCTTCTACGACCAGATGGTCGAGGCGCGCTTCGTGCCGTGGTCGAATCGGGGCTCGATCTACGGCGTGCCCCACGACATCCACCCGGTGGTTCTGCTGTACCGTGAGGACCTGCTGTCCGCGATGGGAGTGGACCTCGCTGCGAAGGTCGAGACGTGGGACGACTTCGTGCGTGTATTCAGCGACCGCCGCCTGACCGACACCAACGGCGATGGCGTCGTGGACCGCTATGCGATCATGCTGATCCGTGACGGCGCGGGCCACCTGAGGGCTCTGCTGCTCCAGCAGGGGGCCGACCTGTTCGATGCCGAGGGCACGGTCCTGATGGACGGCGAGCCATGTCTGGACACGCTGATGTTCGTGCGCCGCGTCTTCTACGACTACGACTTTGTCTTCGAGCAACCGGCCTTTGGGCCTGACCTGTACGGCCCGATGAAAGAGGACCGCCTCTACACCGTGTTGGCGGCCGACTGGTTCATCGGGCTGATCCGCAAGTTCGCTCCCGAGTTGGCGGGAAAGTGGCGGGCGATGCCGCTTCCGGCCTGGGAGCCCGGCGGACGCCGGACCTCGACGTGGGGCGGGACGATGATGGGGATGGCCCGGCAGTGCGAGGATAAGGAGCTGGCATGGGAGTTGCTCAAGTTCCTCTACTTCGACAAGGATGTCGTCGCCAACCGCTTCGAGACGACGCGCATCCTGCCGCCCTACATCCCCTCCTGGGACGCCCCGTGCTTCCGCGAGCCGGATGACTACGTCGGCGGTCGGCCGCTGGGAGAGCTGTTGGTGGAGCTGGCGCCGTCGGTGCCCGGCGTGCAACAGAACCAGTACACCGCCGAGGCCCTGGAGGAGATGAACAAGGCCGTCTACGACGTGCTGAACAACGACGACTACGACCGGGAGCGCGCCGCGAAGCGCCTCCGGCAGGCCGCCGACAAGGTGCGCAAGCGTATCGAGCACGACCGGTTCCGGGCCGGCTGAAGGGGCAGACGAAGTGGCAGCCGCTGACGCAGCGCGACCGCGAGCTTCAGTCTCCAGGCAGGCGACGCCATACCTCTTTGTGGCGCCCTTCTTCGTGCTGTTCCTGACCTTTGTCGGCTGGCCGGTCATCCACTCGATCTGGCTCAGCATGCACGACACGATTGGCCTGGAGAGCCGTGTCTTCGTCGGCGGACAGAACTTCGGCGATCTGGTTCAGGATGCCCTGTTCTGGAAGGCCTGCAATAACACGCTGGTCTTTGCCCTGTCCACGCTGTTCATCCAGCTTCCGCTCTCACTCATCCTCGCGATCGTGCTCAACTCGAAGCGGGTGCGAGGGACGCTGTTCTTCCGCTTCGCCTTTTTCAGTCCGGTGTTGGTGGCCGGGGTGTTCATCGCGATCATCTTCACCCTCGTGTTCAACCACGAGTACGGGCTGCTCAACCACGTCATCCACACCAAGTGGGTGATGGCCGTGCTGAACGTGCTCGGGGTGCCCTCGCTGCTCTCGGTATTCGGGATATCGCTCGGCGATCTCGACTGGCTGCGCGACGAGAAGCTGGTGATGACCGCCATCGTCATCACCGGTGTCTGGCGCTGGACCGGCTTCAACATGATCTACTTCCTGGCGGGCCTACAGAGCATCCGGCAGGAGCTCTACGAGGCGGCGGCCATCGACGGCGCCGGCCCGTGGGCGCTGTTCCGCCACGTCACGCTGCCCGGTCTCCGGCCGATCATCATCTTCGTCGTGGTCATGTCAACCATCGGGTCGGTGCAGCTCTTCGATCTGCCATACATCCTGCTGGGCGGCGGCGGGCCGAATGACGCGGGCCTGACGGTCGTCATGTACCTCTACCGGACGGGCTTCCAGTACATGCGCCTCGGCTACGCGGCGACGATCGGCTGGGCGGTGTTCGCGCTGGTGTTCGTTGTGGCGCTGATACAGATGCGGATACTCACGAGGTCTGACCGATGAGCGACGCGCGCCGACGCAGATCGTGGGCGGCCTTCGGACTCGTGGCCGGGTACGTCGTCCTCACCGCGGCGACGGTGACGGTCATGCTGCCGCTGCTGTGGATGCTTGGGTCCTCGTTCAAGACGGGGGGCGAGATCTTCAGCCCGCCACCGTCGGTCGCCGAGGCCCGGGAGCGCGATCCGCAGGGCCACCCCGGCATGCTGCCGATGCTCAAGGACGTCCTGGTGCCCCGCGACCCGACGACCGAGAACTACACGCGGCTCTTCTCCGACCTGCCCTTCGGCCGGTTCTTCCTGAACTCCGTCTTCATCTCGACGGCCTCGACGCTGCTGACGCTCTTCTTCTGCTCGCTCGGAGGGTATGCGTTCGCCAAGTTCATGTTCCCCGGTCGCGGGCCGCTGTTTGCGGTGGTATTGGGGAGCATGATGATCCCCTTCCACCTGCTCCTGGTCCCGCTCTTTGCGCTGATGGACAACCTGAACTGGTTCGACACCTTCCGCGCAATCATCGTGCCCTTCAGCGCGAGCGCCTTCGGCATCTTCCTGCTGCGCCAGTACACCCAGAGCGTGCCGGACGACCTTATCGACGCCGCGAGGATCGACGGCTGCGGGGAGTTCGGCATCTACTGGCGGATCGTCCTGCCGATGGTCAAGCCGGCCCTCGGCGCGCTGACGATCTTCACCTTCATGGCCTCCTGGAACAACTTCCTGTGGCCCCTCATCATCCTGCGCACCGACGAGAAGTACACGCTCCCCCTGGGTCTGGCGAACCTCGTGGGCGTCTACAGCCAGGACTACGGCATGCTGATGGCGGGGACGCTGCTCTCGACCCTCCCCATCATCATCCTCTTCATCGCCATGCAACGGGAGTTCGTGTCGGGGATCACGCTGGGGGCGGTGAAGGAGTAAGGCGGCCGAAGGGTTCGAGCTCCTCGAACGGTTCCCCGCAGCGTTTGACCCCCGTTCGTCCGTAGGACAGGCGACCCCGCCTGTCAATCCCGCGCCAGCGGGATCCAGACGTGCGTCGTGCGGGCGCGGACATGCCAGACGGCCAACGGCGTCCGGTCCTGCGGACCGGCGACAGGCGAGGTCGCCTGTCCTACCACGGCCGAGGGTCACAGGAGGCAATTGCATGGTCGGTGCGCTGGCTCGAGGTCCAGCCCCTCCCACACCTCCGGCGTCTCAAGACACAGGCTGACCGGGATCGATGCGTCGATCTCCCCGATGCACCCTATCATGTGCGAGTACAGCTCGTGGCGCAGCTCGGGTCGGAAGCGGTAGCGCTCCCGTTTGGTGGGGGGAGCCTCCAGGTTGTCGATGATCGGCGCCAGGTCCGCCGGGCTGACATCCGACCGTCGCTTCATCATGTTAAGGGCCGGCTGGTACATGCAGATGCCGCCGAGGGTGACGCGGCTCGGCCGAACCGCGGCCAGGGCTCGGCGGACGGCTTCCGCGTACGCCCCCCGCCATCCCTCCACCGGGATCAGCGGCATGAAGATGAACCGCACCTCGTAGCCCGCCTCGGCCGCGCGCCGGGCGGCCGCGAGACGCTCCTCGAGCGACGGCGTGCCCAGCTCATATCCCCCGATCACAGGCTCGGCGTTCAGCGTCCATGACAGGATGGTGTGGCCGTTGTGGTCCAGGTCGAGAAAGTCGTCGATGGCCTCTGACTTGGTGAGGAACAGCAGTCGAACGTTGGCGTGCTCCGCCGCGAACGGCACCAGGCGGCGACTGTACTGCGTGAGAGGATCGAGGGCCACGAAGTCCTGCAGCTTGGAGCCGTAGAAGAGGACCGGCCCAGCGGCCCGGTCCGCCACCTTGGCGATGGCGGCCATCACATCGTCGAGATTGGTGTAGACCTTGATCGCCGGGCACTTTAGGTTGCCCCGATTGCCGGCCAGGTAGCAGAACTTGCAGTCATAGGGGCAGTTACCGACGGCGTTGAAGTGCCAGTACGGATAGCAGACGACCCTCTCCCCCATGCCCGGCTCCGCGTTCCGGCCCAGCACGCGCCCGATCTCGCCGAGGACAAGCGTCCGTTTCCCTGCCGCGCGTCGGTCCTCGCCGGCCGCCACGGCCAGATCGACCTTCGAGGGAGGCAAGTGAGATTGCCGTTCGACGCGGGCCTGGGGTAGAAGGCCCGTGGCGCGGTCGATGAGTGCGGCGGCACGCGGGTCGTCGCTGCCGCGGGCGAGGATCAGGCGGGTGAGTCTCATGGCAGGCTGTCCGGGCCCCCCTCGCCTCCCGCTCTCCCCGAAGGATCCCGTCCCCCACGTCGCGAATGCTCCCTCACCTCAAGAGTGCCTCCCATCCGGAACACCGTCCTGGCCAGGATTCCCCCGACAGCAGGCACTCTTCTGGCTTCAACACCCCAGAACCTCTAGCCTACGGATGAATTGGGTCCTACCCATACGTCCAGCGATAGCGACTCCGACCGTCCGCCTCACCTCGAACACCCGTTCTCTCAACTCGGGGGCTGGACCCGCCAGGATGGCCGATCCTCGATTATTTGCCTGTTTAAATCGAAGATATCGACCATATATGTGTGCTAAAAATGGAGCCTTGCAATAAGCATGGAACCGTGATATACTCACAATCAGCGGGAGGCGCATGAACACGGAGAAGTGGGTGCCGCGAGGTTGGGTCCTCGCCAAGCAGGAGGCCTGCGCGTTTCTGCAGGTCAGCCGTGTCACCATCCGCCGCTGGACCGACCACGGCCGGCTCCGCACCGCCAGGCCCTGGCGTATATTGTGGTTCCGGCAGGCGGGCTTGCTGGCCCCTCTGGACTAGACGGGCGATAGGCAGTAGACCTCCAAGGGTCGCCCGGGTCCCCTATCGGACCGACTACCGCGAGACCTGCACAGCCCAGACCCGGAAGCGGCCAGTTCCGGGTGAACGGGATGAACAGGCACCCCAGGGCGCCGCGACCGTCGGGGTGGCCTGTCTTGCTCGGTGAGTTGAGCGGTTCGCGAACCAGTCGGCTGGTCACGATGGCCGCCTTCTGACTATCCCGCAATCGGGGGCAGAATGATGGTCGCATTCACGACGTGGGGCTCGAAGCGCGGATGTTGCGGGCACGCCCACAGGACGATCGGCGCGGCGGAGGACTGCATTGGCCGCGACGATCGGGGCTGCGCGAGCCGCGGTCGCTGCAGCGACCGGGTAGTCCGGTTGATCCGGGAGCGCGGCGAACTGCAGAGCTACGACGCGGCCTCGGGGCCAGGCCCTTCGCGAGGCGGAGGTTGAGGGGCACCAGGCGGCCGCCACGGTGGACCGGGTGACGGCCATCCGGGAGGGCCGTGGTGAGCAAGTACACCTTCCGCGCGCGTTCGCCTGGGCGGACGGGTCGGGAGAAGTGGAGCCGGGACGCCGCAGCAGAATGTAGCTGTACGCTGTCGCGTTCTCTTGGCGATCAACTACCGGATGACCTGCGACCGCGTGCGCTCGCGCCGGACGATCGGGACTCTCACGGTCGAGGCAGTGAGCTGTCAACGGGTTCAGGCCCGGCAACCTGACGAGGAGGTGGGACGGATGGTCGACGCAGTTGGATGGGAGCGACACAGGCTGGAGCCCTATACCAGCGAGGCCGGAAGGCGTTGGGGGAAGCGCGGCCGCCTGGTAGTGTTCACGGGGCGGAAGCTGGTTTGCCAGTCAACCAGGCACCTCAATGAGAACCGTTGGCAGGAATGGCGCGTGTTCGAGACCAAGCACGGCAAGGTCGTGGTGGAATACGAGATCCGAAGCCAGTGGCGGGGCGAGCGGTCTTGGCTTCGGGTGAAGGTCTTTGACGGATTCGACGCGGTGCCCGACAAGCCGGACTACGATGCGGAGGACGCGCCGACCGTCTGGCTGCCCAGGTCCGTGCGTGTCGAGGCGGAGCAAGCCCGCCGGCCGCCCCGGCGCCGTTAGCTGCCGGGGCCTCGGGGCAAGCCGTACGCCCGGGCTGTCCCGGAAGCGCCGCCCGACGCTTCCGGCCCTCCACCCCCGGTCGTCATTCTGACTCCTGAATCCTGAATCCCGCCGTCACCCGTGCAGCAGGACGCACGCCCGCGCCTATGGAAGAATGGCGCGGCCTTTGCAGGCCGGCGATCACTCCATTGGTCTCTCAGAAAGGGTAGCAGCCCATGCGATTCACGTTCCTCGGGACTTCGGCAGGCGAGCAGTACCCGGGCTTCTGGTGCCGATGCGAGAACTGCGAGCAAGCCAGGCGCCTGGGCGGCAGGAACCTGCGCAAGAACTCGTGCGCCCACCTCGCGCCCGATACTCACCTCGACTTCCCGCCCGAGATCTTCATGCAGGCGGAGCGCTTCGGCGTGCAGGTCATCGAGGCCCGCTACCTGCTGGTGACCCACTCCCACGAGGATCATTACAACCCCTACCCCCTGGGCTGGCGGAGGATGTCGCCCGACGTGCCGTTGCCGCCGCCGGCGGACGTGGTCGGCCCGCGGTTCTCCCCCCTGCACACTTTGCACGTCTGCGGCAACAAGCCAGTCTGCGACGGCGTGCGCGACTACGTTCGCGGCGACCCGGACGAGTGGGCCATCGAGATCCACCAGGTGGAGCCGTTCCGCGAGTTCGAGCTGGGACCGATGCGGATCATTCCGCTGCGGGCGAACCATCCCGACCGTGGCGAGAACGGGCTCAACTACATCATCCACCGTGAAGGCAAGACGATCCTGTACGCCACCGATACCGGGTGGTTCCTGCCCGAGACCTACGAGGAGATCGCGAAACACCGCTACGACCTGGCGGTCATCGAGGGCACCTTCGGCTTCGGAGCCGATGCCGAGGCCCACATGAACTTCCGAAAGCTGGAGCAGGCCCGGCGGCTGTTCGATGAAGATGGCCTACTCAAGCCCGATGCCCTCTTCTGCGCCACGCACATTGCGCCCCACTTCACGCCGGTCCACGACGAGATCGCCCCGGTCATGGCCGAGAGGGGCGTCACGGTCGCCTACGACGGGCTGGCGATGGACGTCTGAGGGCCGGGGCGGAGAGTGGGCTGCCCCTCCAGCAGCCCTGCGTGCTGCCGTGCGCCGTGCCCGCCGTTCCCTGTTCACTGTTCACTGCCGTCCCGCTGTTCACCGCCGTCCCCTTCCGCCATCCGCCGAGCCGTTCAGGGGACTGTACCAAGGCGCGCGTCGTGGGCGCGCCGCGTGGACTGCCCCCCTGGTTCCGTTTGCCGTCCGCCGTTCCCCGCCGTTGCCCCCGTCGTCGCCCCCGCCGTCCCCGGGTCACTGTTCACCGTCGCCCCCCAGTTCACCGCCGTTTACCTCCACC
>CBFDAZ010000237.1:0-7654 GCA_965602825.1 uncultured bacterium | reverse complement strand
CGCGACCGAGGTTGTGGTCGAGACTCGCACAGCAGCCCAGGTAGTCGGGGTAGTTTTCGCGCCAATCGCCTTCGGTGCCGACGAGGTCGCCTGGTGTCTCGTAATCTCTGAAGCGCTCCTTCGACCCGATCGGGCCCTCGTAGCAGTTGTGGTCGTTCTGGTGATGGGGCTCGATGTAGGAGACGAACAGGAAGAAGGGCCGGTCGCCGTCCCGTGTGCGGAGGTAGTCCAGTGCGAAGTCGGTGACGCAGTCCACGCGATAGCCCTCGAAGTCGACCCGGTTCATCTCGGCGTCGAACATGTAGCCGTCGTAGCCGTGGGAGGTGAACTCCAGGACGTCCGACGCCAGCCAGTAGTCCTTCCACCCGCCGCGGCGCTCGGGGGGCACCGCGCGCTTGCGGTAGTTCTGCTCGGGTCCGGTCGAGGCCAGGTGCCACTTGCCAATGTAGCCGACCTCGTAGCCGACCTCGGAGAACCGGTGGGCGATGGTCGTCTCGTTGGTGGGCAGCGCGATGTCGTTCCTGAAGCAACCGACCTCCGTCGCGTACTTGCCGGTCTGCAGGCAGGACCGGGCCGGGCCGCACACCGGCTGACAGGTGAAGGCGTGCTCGAAGCGCACGCCCTCTGCCGCCATTCGGTCGAGGTTCGGCGTTACCTCTAGCGGCTGCCCATAGCAGCCGCACGTATCCCACCGCTGCTGATCGCTGAAGTAGAAGAGGATGTTCGGGCACGGCGGCCGTTCTTGAGCCATCTGGTAGCGTTCCTTCCGAGGGGGCTGGCCTTGGCCCACCAAGACCGTCAGGGCCGCGGCCGATCAGTGCCACTCCCCAATGATACCGAAGTAGAATCCGGGCCGAAGGGATTCTACTTTCACGGCCAAAAATAGAATCCTACCCTCCCGCGTCCCTCGCGCCCGCGATCCTCACGATGTCCTGTGCCACCCAAAGGCGCGGGTTGGACGTATCGGAGATCTCGTGCAGGATTCCGGCCTCGACGAGTTTGCGCACGTTCCTCTGGGCTGCCGGATAGGTGACCGCCAGGGCTTTGGCGGCTTCTGGCACCGTCAGAATCGGCCGCCCGAACAGGCTGTCGATCAGGTGCAGGAGACGCGCGGACGATCGCGTCCGCTCAAACTGGTGGCGCCACGTGTCGCGCAGGTTCTGCAGCCGCCCCGCGCGCGTTGCCGCATCTTCGCACTCCTCGCTGACCCCGCGCAGGAAGAAGCGCACCCAGTTGTCCCAGACCCCCGTCGTGCTGACCTCCAGAAGTAGATCGTAGTATTCCTGTCTGTAACGCTCGAAGAACGGACTCAGGTAGAGCAGCGGCAACGGTAACAGACCCCAGTGGACGATCAGAAGGGATATCATCAGCCGCCCGATCCGGCCGTTACCGTCCAGGAACGGGTGGATGGCCTCGAACTGGTAGTGGATGAACGCCAGTCGTACGAGGGGCGGGTCCAATGGCTCGTCGTGGAGGTACTTCTCCAGGCTATCGAGGCACTCCCGCATGTCCCCAACAGCCGGCGGTACGTACGTGGCATCTCCGATGGTGCAGCCCGGCGGGCCTATCCAGTTCGCTCCACGTCGGAACTCCCCGAGCCCTGTCTCTCTGCCCCTCACGCCGGCGAGCAGGCGCGCGTGTATCTCCCGCAGTAGGCGGAGGCTGACAGGCAACTCGCTCAAGCGCGCGAGTGCGTATTCGAGGGCATGCACATAGTTGAGTACCTCGCGCACGTCCGACTCCGGAGCCGAGGTCCCGAAGCCAGGAAGCTGCCGCCGCCCGGCTTCGTATGCATAGAGGTCCGCGACGTCGGACAGAGTGCCCTCGATGCGCGACGATGCAACAGCCTCTCGCCGCAGGAACGGCCGGATGAGGATGTGGGGGTTCACAAGAGCCCGCCCCAGGCCCGCCAACTCGCCGAGCGCCCGATCGGCCTCGGAGAGCGAGGCGACCAGCTCCGGGCCGTACCCCAACTCCGGTGGCAGCGGGTTGGGCACGAAGGACCAGTGGGCGTCTGGTCCGGTCCCCGACTTCACGAGCCGACCGGATGGGCTCCTCCTGAACTGCTCGATATCCATAGCTCAGCCTCGCTCTGCGAGGACCAGATGCCATCGTATTCGTCGGCCGTCCGTCCCGAACCTCGCTGCCGGGCTCTCGGGCGCTTGAGCCAAAGCGCGAGCCGCTGTATGATGTGGCTCGAGCGCAGGCCGCCCGGAACAGGTGAGACAATCATGGAAACCGTCGCCATTTTCGAGCCATACCCCTTCGAAATCGGGGACAAGATCAGGATTGAGGGTGGGCCGCGCCACGGAGACTGGGAAGTGATCGGCGTCAGCGACAGGAAGGTCAAGCTGCGCTGCCCGATCTCCCAGCGCGAGTTCGACTGGGATCGCTTCTGCTACCTCGTCGAGGAGCGAGACGGGATGAAGTGGCCGTCCGAGGACTGACCCGGTCCGGGATACTCACCGGCCGGGCGTGTGTTTGGGCTCTAAACGCCCTGAAAAGGAGTTCCTTCCATGGCAACACGTGAGAATCTGGAGGAAGCATTCGCCGGCGAGAGCCAGGCCAACCGCAAGTACCTTGCCTTCGCGAAGAAGGCACAGGCCCAGGGCTTGCCTCAGGTCGCGCGCCTGTTCCGAGCGGCCGCGGAAGCCGAGACGGTACACGCCCACGCCCACCTGCGCGTGCTCAAGGGGATAGGGGACACGACTGAGAACCTGGAGGCCGCGATCGGTGGCGAGGGCCACGAGTTCCGGGAGATGTACCCCAAGTTCGTCGAGGAGGCGGAGAAAGAGGGCGAGAAGGCGGCCCTGATCTCCTTCAAGAATGCGATGGAGGTTGAGGAGATCCACCACGGTCTTTACAGCGAGGCCCTGGAGTCGGTGAAGGCCGGCAATGACCTTCCCGAGGCCGCGATGTACGTCTGCGGGGTCTGCGGGAACACGTTTGTGGGCGAGCACCCGGATGTGTGTCCCATCTGCAGCTCCTCCAAGGACAACTTCTTCGAGGTCAAGTAGCTGGAACTTCGACGCAGGCGAGCCGCCTCTTCGCGGCTCGCCTGCCCGACGCGTTCTACTCCCCCTGATTGTAGACCCGCACCTCGCAGACCCGCGCCGTTTCGCCTTGCTTCGGCGCCTGCGTCACGGTTAGCCTCAGTCGATCCGCGCCCACGGGCTCGAACGTGTGGACCTGGCGCCGCGCCCCGTCGCTCCCAGCAGCCACGACCCTCCTCCACCCGTCACCCTCCGCCACCGCTACCTCGTACGCAGCCGGCACCATCGACGATGTCTGGAACGTGACGTGCACGGTGTCGAACCGGCTGGGTTCCGGGAGCTTGAGTTCGATCCACTGGGGCAGGGGCTGTTCGGGGTCAGGGCCCCATGAGTTCGGCGTGCCGTGGACGGCCCGGTTCCAGCCATCGATCACGTTGTCGGGACCCAGGGCGATCTTGCCGGGCGACTTCCAGTCTGACGGCGGCTCCGGCTCGCCTCCGGGGTGGAGCCGGTGCTTGTAGCAGTGGGTCATCGTGTGCCAGTTCGGGCCGCCGTAGGCCCGCGACGTGCCCTCCGGGAAGTATGGATACAGGTCCCACTGCAGCGCCTCGGCGGCAGGCAGCCAGATGTAGTAGAAGCTGCCGGGCTCCAGCTTCGCCTCGAGCGGGAAAGACACCCAGCCTTCGCTTCCGGCCGGCACCTCAGCCGTCGCTGTGGCCAGGTCTTTCGTGGATGAGAAGTCACCGAGCTTCTTGGCTGGCCGAAGTGTCGCGGTCACCGCGGTCGGTCGATCGCGCTGGGAGCGCAGGTAGAGGTCGACCGACTCCAGCCGGGGGTGCTTCGCCGTGAACATGAACGCCCGCGTGGTGGTCAGGTCGTGGATGACGCCGCGGTTGGGGAGCTTCTGTTCGGCCGCGGGGTCGTCGATCTCGGCGCAGCTCGAGGCTGAGGCACTCGCCTTGAGCGCCAAGTCGGCGGGATCATCGTTCTTGACGCCCATCAGATAGCAGCCATCCCGGAGCAACGCTTGCTGCAGCTCGGCCGGGTATTCCCGATAGACCTCGCGTGGGCTGGCATCGTGCCTCCGTGCCACGGCCGCGGCCGTACCCGCCGCCTGGCCCATCAGACAGGTTGTCCGCATCACCCGCGTGCCGCCGAGGGCCACGTGACTGACCGAGGTGTTCCGGCCTGCCATGAGCAGGTTGCCGATGTTACTCGAGTAAAGAGTGCGGTAGGGAATGCTGGTTTTCCGGATGTAGGCACGGTAGTACTGGTTCCCCGGCGCCCAGAAGCCCTGGGGGTGGTGGATGTCGATGCCCCAGCCGCCGTAGGCGACGTTGTCGGGGTGAACGATCTCCTCTGCGAAGTCCTTCTGGGTCAGGACGTAGTCGCCGACGAGCCGGCGCGATTCCCGCTTGCCCACGATGTGGTTCAGCCAGACCAGCTCCCGGTTGCGGTTCTCCTCAGCGAACTTCGGGTCGTGGTTCTTCAGGTAGCCCCACAGGCCGACGTGGACGCGGAAGAGCTCGTCGCGGACGTATTCGGCGTCGCCGATCCGGTCCTCCATGCCGCCGAGCTCCACCCACCACGTGTGACTCACGCCCCCGGTGGCGTCGGTCGGCCGGTGGCCTGCGCCTCTCGAGAGGTCGAGGAAGCTATCGGGCACCGCATCGCCGGAGAGCTGGACCGAGCCCATCGGCCGCTGCTCGAAGTCCTCCGGCGACTCCCAGCTATAGGCCCACGGGGGCGCCTCGAAGGGCACCGGCTGCTCACGTGTCTCGATCCGGGCGTTGTAGATTGAGCTGGCCATGCCGCGGTTGTCGCCCTTCTCCGGCGCCAGCGGCTCGTCGAATTTACTCCGCGCCTCCCGGCCCTGCATGGACGCCGCGCCGGCCCAGAAGCCGATCCACGCATCACCCGTGCAGTCCGCGAACAGCAATCCCCGGAACTCCAGGCGCTCACCGGTGTGAACGTCCGCCGCCAGCACGGAGGCGATGGTCTTGCGGTCCGCCATCCGGACATCGGTCGCGCGGGTGTTGAGGTAGAGGTCGAGGTTGCTCTCAGCCCGGACGACCCTCTCGAAGAGATCGGAGCGCCCGCCCTGTCTGGGGCCGGGGTCCAGTTCCTCGATGATCCCCGTCTCCCGCGGATCGAGGGGCTCCTTCGACAGGTCGCCGCCCGGCGGCACGCTGATCTCGGAGGAAGCGTTGCCGCCGAGAACGGGACGATCCTGGATCAGCGCCACGCTGCACCCGTGACGGGCCGCCGCGATCGCTGCCCCGCACCCCGCCAGGCCGCCCCCGACCACGACCAGGTCGTAGGGGCCGAGCTGTCTGACGCTCTCGCTTACACCCCCGAAGCGGATGCGCGCTCCTGCCAACTCCTTGAGGGCAGTGGGCGGCTTGCCACCGGTCGTCAGCACGACGGCATCGCACCGCCCCCACCAACCCGTCTTGTCGCACAAGCGGACCTCAATCTCGCCCTCGTTCAGCTCGAAGAGGCCGCCCTCGACCCACTGCCACTTGTCCGTCTTGGCCTGGCCGAAAGTGGTCGCGGAAGTCTGGGCGTTGATGCGGACCTCGAAGGTCCCGGGCGAGTGCTCCGGCAGCCAGTCCTTGCACCGCACCCACAGCCGGTACTCGCCGGCAGCCGGGACGCGCGCGGTCGTTACCGCGTCCGCCACGGGCTTCCCCACGCCGTTCGCGAGCAGATACGGCGAGCCCATGATGTCCACGAACTGCGGATCGCTGACCCAGCCGCCCATGTCATCGAACTGCTCGGCCTCCAGCCAGATCACGCTGTTGCCTCCTTGCGCAGTGCACGGCCCGAAGCCCCACAAGCTGATGGCCACTAGCAGCACGAGTCTCATGCTGGTCTCCTCAGACATCACATTCCGCACCCGAGGCTTCCTGGCGCGGCAGTTGGCACTTCGGCGACGAGAACACACGCGCCTCCTTGACGGACCCCACCCGGAGGCGCCAGGCATGGGGCCCAAGCCATCGCCCATCCTGCCACGGTTGTTGGGTAGGACAGGCGTCCCGCCTGTCAGGGTTGCGAAGCGACCGCCCCGTCGTCTGGATCCGCCGCACTTCCCGATCCCTGCGGGATCGTGACAGGCCAGAGGCCTGTCCTACGGTCTCGAAGCTGCGGCTCCGCGCATCTTGCTGGTCACCCCGTGTAGGGGCGATTCACTGCGCTCGCGCTGTTGCTCAGTCGCCCTGCGCAGAGGTCCTCCCCGTGACTCGCCCGAACTCCTCGGTTGCTCCATCAGCACGCACCGCGATCGAGAAGGGGTGTGCCTTACATGGCCCATCGGCGCCCCTCAACGAAGCAACCGTCGCACACTTCCCTAGACAGGAGAGACTTCATGCGTACTCTCGCAGCCGGTGGCGCTGCCCTGACCTTGCCGCAGGTCGCCTCTCGCGCGCAAGCGCCAGAGCAGAACCGTCCGCCGAACATCGTCCTCATCATGACCGATGACCAGGGATACGGCGACCTGGGCTGCCATGGCAACGACCAGATCCAGACCCCGCACACGGACCGCCTCGCCGAGCAGAGCGTCGAGTTCACCCAGTTCTACGTCTGCCCCGTCTGCGCTCCGACCCGCGCCGCGCTGATGACCGGGCGCTACTGCTACCGCACCGGCGTCTGGGAGACCTACCGCGGGGGCGAAACCATGCGCCTCGACGAGGTCACGGTGGCTGAAGTGCTGCGGGATGCGGGCTACCAGACGGGGATCTTCGGCAAATGGCACCTGGGCGACATCTACCCGTGGGTGCCCTCGGAGCAGGGCTTCACCGATGGCCTCTACTTCCGGCACGGCAACTGGCCCTACTACGAGGTCCCCATCGAGCGGGACAACAAGCCGGTCCCCAACCCCGGCTACCTGACGGACGTCTTCACCGATGCCGCCATGGAGTTCATCGAGACCAACCGCGACCGGCCCTTCTTCTGCTATCTGCCGTACAATGCGCCTCACGCTCCGCTCCAGATGCCCCAACGCTATCTGGACATGTACGAGGGCCTGGGGCTGGACGAGAACACCCACAAGTGCTACGGCATGATCACGTGCATCGACGACAACGTCGGCCGACTGCTGCAGCGGATCGAGGAGCTGCAGCTCGCCGATGACACGATTCTCATCTTCCTGACCGATAACGGACCGCAGTGGGATCGGTATAACTGCGGCCTGCGGGCGAGGAAAGGCAGCGTCTACGACGGCGGCATTCGGGTTCCGTTCTTTGCGCGCTGGCCCGGGCATTTCCCGGCGGGCGCCAAGGTGGAGCAGATCGGCGCGAACATCGACCTGATGCCGACTCTCCTCGACGCCTGCGGCGTGCCCTTGCCGGACGGCCCGGAGATCGACGGCACCAGCCTGCTGCCGCTGCTGACCGGGGCAGGCAGCGACTGGGCGGACCGGACGCTCTTTTCCCATTGGCAGCGCAGCATGGAGCCCAAGCCCTACCCCAACGGCGCGGCCCGCACCCAGCAGTACAAGTTGGTCAACGGGGACGAGCTCTATGACATGAATGCCGACCCGGGCGAGACGACCAACATCGCCGATCAGCATCCCGATGTCGTTGAGCGGCTGAGCCAGGCCTACGATGAGTGGTGGGAGGACGTGAGCTCCGAGCGCGGCTTCGTCCGCCCGCCGACGCCGG
>CBFDAZ010000236.1:0-7684 GCA_965602825.1 uncultured bacterium | reverse complement strand
GGCCGGCCTGCACGACGATGATGCGCTCCAGGTCCCGGCGACTCGCCAGATCCATCAGCTTGGCGGGGGACACTTTGCCCGCCTCCACCCATACCTTCCCGTCCCCAGAGATCACGTCGGGCGTGTACTTGCGATGATGGACGCCACGGCGCGGCTCCATGATCGGGTCTCTGTCCCGCACCAGTAGAAGCCCGACGAGGCGCAGGGCGGTGTGAGTCCGCTGATCGCGCTGGATGTTCCCCCGCCTCTCCTGCAGAAAAACCGTAGGGCCTTGCTCGATCGTGAAGATGTATTTCATCGCCCGTCCACCCAATCGCGTCGGCTCTACGGCCGTCGCTCGGCCACAACCGCCTTGAGCACCGACCCCCGGCTGTTCCTGTTGGGGCGGGGGCCCTCCTTGAGCGCTGGCAACAATCTTGTACAGAGTGGTCGAGCAGGGGTCGGTGGCAGGCCAGGTATACTACGGCTCCGGGGCTAACGTGGGAGGTGCTTGGGGAAGAGGACAGCCCCCGTGTCGGCGAGCCCGTTACGGGTCTATGCGATGGGAGCCGCGTGCGCTACATGGGCCTTCGTGGGCGTGTTCTTCCTGCTGGTCGCCAGAGATCCCACTACCTACGCGCCGTTCCTCAACCTGGCCATCGCCGGGCTGCTCTTCGTGGGCCTTGTCTGCCTCATCACCGGTGCGGCGGTGAGCATGCAGCCGCCCTGGTATCTCACCGATGTCGCCTTCTGCTGGGTGATCGGCCTGCTACTGCTGCTGTGGCGCCAGCCGAGGGGTGTGGCACGCGAGGGGACCCCCGGCTAACGGTGGTCGGGGCGTAAGAGCAAAGCATGCGGTTCCCGGGCGATGACTTCCACGCGGTCTGCCTCATGGGCAAACTGCACGAAACCGGTTCCTTCTGTGTCCACGAGCGCGAGGAGTGGACGACAGCGCTGCTGCTGTTGCCTGTGAGCTCCTCCTGTTGGCCCTCCACCGTCGCCGCTTCAAGCCGGCGTCCGTGTGAGCCTTGATCTGGTCCACCAGAGCAAGCTGGCCCCCAGACGCCCCACCGACTGGGCGTCCGCTTCCGCGTCTGCGGTCACGCAGCAAGGTTGTGTGCCGCCGCAGGTCGAAGAGAGGCGCTGGTGGTAGTGGTAATGATCTGAGGTCCGTGTCGTTACCGTTGCCCACGATCGGCGATGAAAGGTCATCCCTCATGAAAGCCGCTGTCCTCGAAGCACTTGAGAAGATGGTCGTCCGGGACATCGCGATGCCATCCGCTGGGCCCGGGGAACTCCTGGTGCGTGTGAAGGCCTGTGCGGTGTGTGGGTCCGATCTGCGCATCTTCCACCACGGCAATCCGCGCGTGAACCCTCCGCAAACCATTGGCCACGAGATCGCGGGCGAAGTGGCCGAGGTGGGTGAGGGCGTCCACGGCTTCGAGGTCGGCGACCGGGTGGCGACGGGTGCCGACGTCCCGTGTGGCGTCTGCCCGGAATGCCGCGAGGGCCGGGGCAACAACTGCGCCATTAACTACGCCATCGGCTACCAGTTTCCGGGCGGCTTTGCCGAATACATCCTGCTGAACAAGACCACCATTGACTTCGGCCCCGTCCACCACATCCCAGGTGACCTGAGCTACCCCGAGGCCGCGCTGGCCGAGCCGCTGGCCTGCACGATCAATGGGCTGGAGCTCTGCTGGCTCGGCGTCGGTGACAGCATCGTCATCATCGGGGCCGGGCCGGCGGGGCTGCTGATGGCCCAGCTTGCCCGGCACATGGGTGCCACGAAGATCATCGTCGCCCAGCGCTCGAAGGGCCGGCTTGAAATGGCCCGGGAGTTCGACGTCGATGTGCTGATCTCCACCAACGAGGAGGATCTGGAGCAGCGGGTCATGGAGGAGACCGACGGCCGGGGCGCCGATGTTGTCGTGACCGCCTGCGCCTCACCCGAGGCCCAGATGGCGTCGATCAACCTGGCGGCGACGCGGGGCCGCATCAACTTCTTCGGAGGACTCCCCAAGGGCACGCCGCCCATCACCGTTGAGAGCAATGTCATCCACTACAAGGAGCTGTTCGTCACCGGCTCCCACGGCAGCGTCCCGCGGCAGCACAAGGCCGCACTGGGACTCCTTGCCTGCGGCGCCGTCAATGCGACAGGTCTCATCAGCCACACGTTCAATCTGGACGACATCCTGGAGGCTTTCGAGACAGTCGAAAGCCGGGTGGGAATGAAAGTGATCGTCGAACCGTAGGAGGGAGGCCGATGGCGACGCCTCGCATCCTGGTGGTCGGCAGCGCCAATATGGACCTGGTCGTGAAGACGCCGCGCATGCCGATTGCGGGTGAGACGATCATGGGGGCGGACTTCCGCACGGTGCGGGGCGGGAAGGGCGCAAACCAGGCCGTCGCCTGCGCACGCCTGGGAGCGGAGACTCACATGCTGGGATGCGTCGGCCGCGACGCCTTTGGCGACGAGCTGGTCGAAGGACTGATGGAGGATGGCGTGCAGTGCGAGTATATCGGCCGGGACGACGAAGTACCCTCCGGGATCGCGATGATCATGATCGATGAGACGGGGGAGAACTCCATCGTCGTCGCTCCGGGCGCCAATATGGAACTCACGCCCTCCGATGTTGCGGCCGTCTCGGATCTGGAGCAGTTCGATGCTGTGCTTGTGCAGCTTGAGGTGCCACTCCCGGTGGTGGCGGCGGCACTGCAGGCGGCTCGCGACAGCGGCGTGCTGACGGTCCTTGACGCGGGGCCGCCCCGAAAGCTGCCCCCGGACATCGTCCGTCACGTAGACGTCCTCTCACCCAACGAAACGGAGGCCCGCACCATCCTCGGCGAGGCTGTGGACGCCGAACTCGATCCCTCCGAGGCGGCGGACAAGCTGGTCGTTCGGGGCGCCAAGAACGTCGTCCTGAAGCTCGGTGCAGAAGGCGCTCTGGCGGCCTGGCCCGATCACCAGGAGCACGTGCCGGCCTTCAAGGTCGATCCGGTAGACACGACGGGCGCCGGCGACGCCTTCACAGCGGCGCTGACGGTCAGCCTGGCGGAAGGCCGGGAACTGCCGGAAGCCACCAAGGTAGGCGCAGCAGCGGGCGCCCTGGCGGCAACGGTGTTCGGCGCGGCGCCCTCGATGCCGATGCGGGCGGCGGTCGAGGAGTTCCTGAAGGAGCGGGGCGTATGAGCAAACTGAAGATATCCGCCTCCCTGATGTGCGCAGACCTCTCGCGGCTCGCAGAGGAGATCGCGGAACTCGAGCAGGCGGGAGTGGACTGGCTGCACTTCGATGTCATGGATGGCAACTTCGTACCCAACCTCACCTTCGGGCCGGACATCATCCGCAACCTGCGGCCTCTGTCGGAGCTGCCGTTCGACGTGCACCTGATGGTCCACGAGCCGATCCGCTACCTCGACCGCTTCGTCGAGGCCGGCGCCGACATACTGGTGGTCCATGCCGAGGCGTGCGGACACCTCCAGCGGACACTGGCGGGAATCCGTGACCTCGGCGCCAGGCCCGGAGTCGCCCTCAACCCGGGGACCCCGCTGTCCGCGCTCGACTACGTCCTGGACGACGTGGACATGGTTCTCCTGATGACGGTCAACCCCGGCTATGCCGGGCAGGAGCTTATCCCCGCCACCATCCCCAAGATCGCCGACCTCGCGGATCGCCTGCACCGGGAGGATCGAGACATCATCCTGCAGGTGGACGGCAACGTCAGCCCCGAGAACGGCCGCGCGATGGCGGCGGCCGGCGCGACGGCCTTCGTGGCCGGGACGGCGAGTGTGTTCGCCGAGGGCATGACCCGGGCTGAAGGGACGGGCTCCCTGCGGAAGGCCGTCGAGGAAGGGCGCAGAAACGCATAGCGGTGCCTCGACCGTTCGGCAACCACGGAATACACGGACCACACGGAATACGGCTGGTTGGCGGCCTTCCCTGAGCTCGACACACAATCAGCAGGAAACCATCCCGCCAGTCGAACGTAGTTAACTTCGTTGTCGCGCGACGGGGCGTCTTCCCTCGATCCGCGCTTTCCCCGATGTCACTACGGAAGGAGCTATTCCGGCATGTCCGCCCAGGAGCCCCCACGGCCGATCCGCATCCTGGCCGACCACTCCAGGGATGCGCATTCCTCGAGCGCCCTCGCCGCTCTCGAGCCGGACGACCGCTATCACTCGACTCGCTGCTGGGAGCCGGTGACGGCGGAGCTGCTGAAGGACTACGACGTCCTGGCAATCTGCGGCCAATCGAGGGCGCCCTATACGGACGAAGAGCTGGAGGCAATCAAGGCCTTCGTCGAGGAGGGAGGCGGCCTCTCCCTGGCGGCCAACGCCGGCGCCTTCGAGGCAGGCACGCTCCAGGCGGCCGCCGAGATGTCGGCCAATCAGGTGGCGGCCCTGTTCGGCGCGGAGTTCCTCTCGCCACAGGCAGCCCAAGGGAAGACGAACCTCGCGCAATCCCTCATCCGGGGCTACGAGCAGGAGGATGCCGTGCTGGTCCCGCATGCGGTGTTTGGCTCCATTGACGCGTTCCCGCTGGCGCACGGATCCCCACTCTCCCTGTCGGGAGACGCCGAGCCCGTCATCAAGCACAAGGACACGGATGAGCCGATTGCGGCTGTCCTGACGTTCGGCGAAGGACGCGTCTTCGTGATGGGCGATTCGACCCTGGGTGCGGGCTGCCACCTGCTGTGCGGCGCGATCTGCGACTGGCTGGCCGAGGGTCGCCATGCGTCCAGGAGCGAGATGGACACGGTTCCCGACGCCATCGGTGGTCTCGGTGGCCGGAAGAAGATCGGCGAGATCCTCTACACGTACGATCCCGGTCTGGAAGACCAATGCGACCGCATTGCCGAACTGGTGGACCGCGTCGTGGACCACCTGAAGCCCCTTCTCGGAAAGAGCCTCAAACGCCCGAAGATCGTTGGGATCAAACGATCGTGCGGGAAGAGCCCGCTCTTCACCCGCTGGTGGCACGACAACTGGCCCCTCGGGGCGGAGGCACACGACGCGGCGATTATCCGGAGCGTCGCCGAGAAAGCGTGGGTGCGGTCGCTATGGGACACGGGCATCGGGGAGGGGATGGACGCGATCTTCACACGTTCGTCCGGGCTGTTTGTGAGCCTGGCGGCGCAGGAAGCCCTCGGCTATCCGGAGGTGGCGCAGCGCCTCCGCCAGGAGCTTCTCACGAGAGCCAGCGAGGCACCCGATGATTGCGACGTGACTCGCGCATACGACCATCACCCCAAGGGCTTCTGGGTAGCCCGGGCGCTCCATGACAAGTGCGGCGATGACCTGTTCCAGAAGCTGTTCAAGGCGCTGCCCGAGAAGGACGTGGCCAAAGGCCTCCCGATCCCGTTCGTGACTCCCGCCGACATCGTCATCTACTACCTCAGCCTCGCGGCCGAAGAGGACCTGTTCCCGTGGTTCGCCGAGACTGGAGCCACCGTCCATCCCGTGCCACTCGTACCGAAGGACAGCGACGACTTCGCCTCGGCGATGCGAGACTGCGCCGAACAGGGCCTCCGGGATCCCGAGTTCGCCACCTCGGACCGGGTGGATGCCCTTGAGGCCCTGGCAATCATGAACCGGCCACGCCAGGAAGACAAAAGCGATAGCGACGAAGAGAAGGAGCAGGAGGAGAAGCCGCCGCCGGCCACGGACCGACTCAAGCACGAGGATCCCTACGGGCGACTTCTCGCCGGCTTCGAACTGGCGACGCGCAATGATCCGCGCGGGTTCGACGCCCTGCGGGAACTCACGGCCGAAGAGGACGGAGCGCTGCAGGCCATGGCCGCGCTGATCCTGACCCGCTGTGGCGACGACTCGGTCGGCCAGCAACTGCTCGAGCTGGCGCCCCGGCAAGATGCCCGTTTCGCCCTGGATGCCGGTTGCGCCCTGCAGAAGCTCGGCTTCGAGGGCTGGGAGAGGTTGAGCCTGGAGGAGCTGGCCATGGCCGACGGCACGAAGCCTGGCGGCCTCGAAATCAACTACGATGGCTGCCGGATCGACGTCTTCCCGACGGTCGACGGCTACAAGGTCGCCAACGTGATGTACTGCATCCCTGAGGCCGCCCACTTCCCCCACAACATCCACGTCAGCTGCCTCGAAGTCGGCTGGGTGCATACCGATCCCCGGTACCGCCGCAAGAACATGGCCCGACTGGCGATGGCGCGTGTATTGGAGCACAAAGCCGCCCGACACTGCTCCTGCACTGAGCTGGGCACGGGAACCCGCAATGTGGCCCACACGCTGTACCGCAGTTTCGGCTTCACCGATGTCGCAGTGGGCGAACACTGGACTCACTCCCTGGACACCGAGCCTTCCTGCCCCATGCCGGAGGGCGTGAGCCTCAGGAGCTACAGGGCCGGGGACGAGCGCGCCCTCGCGGAACTCGCCCGCGAATCTGCCGGGGCGTCGCAGTTCGGGGCCATTCGCCGGGCGGCGCCCCCGCCGCCCGACCATATCGTGAAGATCGCGGAACGGGATGGTGAGATGGTCGGCGCGGTCACCTGCGCCATGTACGGAGAGGAAGCCTGGGTTGAGGACATCTGGCTGAAGGAGCCGAAGTCGGAAGACGAACCCGACGAGGACAAGCAGGATGATCGGCCGGAGATCGGCGCGGCCCTGCTGGGCCGGGTCCACGCGGAGCTGCGCGAGTTCGGCGCCAAGAAGGTTGGCTGCGGGTGGTCGCGCGGGCCCCACGGCGTACGGCCCGCGCTGGCGACGGCCGGCTACCGGCCGCAGAAGCCAGGCGGCGTGTGGATGTGGGGGCTGTTGGATCTGCCGAAGCTGTTGAAAGAGATCACGGCACTCCTTGAACGCCGTCTCGCTGACAGCGACTACAAGGGCTGGACGGGCTCCATCGACCTGCTCGGGGACAGGCACCGTGCTCGACTGACTTTCACTGAGGGCAAGGTCAGCATAGAGAGTCCGGAGCGCGCCGCTCCGGGGCTGGCCCTGACCTGCGACGACGACACCCTCACCCGGGTCATCCGGGGGGTCGAGACGCCTTTCGAGGCCTATCTACAGCTCCGCCTCACCATCCAGCCGCAGGTCAACGAGCAGATCACGAAGCTGCTCGAGACGATCTTCCCAAGCTGTGCCCTCTCGTAGGTCGGAGCTCCAGCTCCGACGCCGTTCCTGCGGCCCTCAACGGAACTTCCGTGGCTGACAGGCCTCTAACGAGACAAGGATCGCCACAGCCCGACGCTGGGCGAAGGGGTGAAGAAGGAGGTCTGGCAAATGGGGGAGATTCTCCGCCACCAAGTCCCTCCCTGCCGTTCCCCTCACTGCCGTAGCCGGAAGACGCATCTCGTCCCCAAGCCACGCTCTTCGAGCGCCGTCGGGTTGGTAGCCCTGCTTGCGCTGGGCCTGTGCGTCGCGGGCATCGGTGACGACGATCCGCGCACCTACCCACCGATCAGGGGCAGCGCCACGCTAACAGGCCTCGCGCTTCAGGCGGACGGCAAGACGCCCTGGGCCGAGGCCAACGTCGAGCTCTGGTGGCATGGCGAAGTCCCGGAGGACCGTCTGCCAACCGCGCCAGACACGGGCAACAGCGCCAATTGGGAGACCACCACGGACAGACGGGGGGCCTTTGCCCTCCGCGATCTGCCAGCGGGACGCTGCTGGCTGAGAGTATCCTCAAAGCGGCCCGGAACGCCCCATTCGAGCAAGATCGAGCGGAGCCTGCGGG
>CBFDAZ010000235.1:0-7703 GCA_965602825.1 uncultured bacterium | reverse complement strand
GGTGTCGCGAGATAGAACAACCTCCCCATCGGGCAGCCGCAGGTACCATCCGCCCAGTCGAGCACCTCCTCCAGAGCGCGGTAGGTGCCCTCGTCGTGCAGGTCGCCCCTGACGTACTGGATCTGCGGCAGAATACGCTGCCAGATCGCTTCCTCCACCGGCTGTCGCCGCGCGTATTGCTCGACATTGGCGCGTAGCTGCTCACAGAGCTCCTCGCGGTTGCGAGCACTGCGGCCCACGCACACAATCGGCAGTCCGCAAGGCAGGAGTTCGTCCGCAGTCAGTGAGTAGATGGCGGGCATCAACTTCCGACGCGTCAGATCGCCGGTAGCGCCGAAGAGGACCATAACGGCGGGGTTCTCGCACCGAGAGGTCTCGGCCGTTGGGCACCAGTCGCCATCCGGGCCTGGCAGCGGCGTTCCCTGCGTCTCAGCCATCGGCGGACTCCTTGGGCACCGATCTCACCGCGTGGCCGCCGAACTGGTTCCTCAAGGCGGCGAGCATGCGCAGGGCGAAAGAGTCGTCCTGGCGCGATGCGAAGCGTCTCATCAGCGATTGCACGATGATCGGCATCGGGACGGCTCTCTCGACGCTCTCGCGGGCGACCCACCGTCCTTCGCCGGAGTCCTCAACGTAGCCCTGGATGCTCGAGAGGTCGGAATCCTCGGCGAGAGCTCTCTGCGCCAGCTCCAGAAGCCACGACCGGATGACGCTGCCCTGGTTCCACAAGTGCGCGATCTCAGGCAGCGGCAGGTCGAAGTCCGATGACGCCATGAGCTCGAAGCCCTCCGCGTAAGCCTCCATGATGCCGTATTCGATGCCGTTGTGGACCATTTTGACGTAGTGGCCCGCACCCACCGGGCCGACGTGGAGATAGCCTTCGGGTGGCGCCAGCGTTGCCAGCGCCGGCTCGAGCCTCCGGACGGCGGCCTCTGGGCCGCCGACCATCATGCAGTAACCGACCTCCAGGCCCCAGATTCCCCCGCTGGTGCCGACATCGACCAGGTGGATTCCCCGTTCGGCCAGCCCTTCGGATCGGCGGACGGTCTCCTTGTAGTGCGAGTTGCCGCCATCGACCAGGATGTCCCCGGCCTCAAGCAGCGGGCGCACGTTGGCGATCGACTCGTCAACGACGTCGGCCGGGACCATCATCCAGAAGATTCTCGGCGGCGTAAGGCCGTTGACCAACTCCTCAAGGCCGGGAGCCCACTCCGCCCCCACCTGGCGCACATCGGCCTCCTTGGAGGCCGTGCGTCCGTAGCAGACTACGCGGTGGTCGCCCTGCCTGAGCCGGCGCACCATGTTCATGCCCATCTTGCCCAGGCCCTGGAAGCCAAGCTCAATCGAGTGCGGCATGTTACGTACCCCCGGGGCAACGTGTGATGGAGCGTATTCGACGGCCGGACAGGCCGCGGGACCTGCCACCCGCACGACCGGCAGCCGGAGGGCAGAGGCAAGCGTGCCGCCGGGTCCGGTCAGGTCTCGACCGAGGATATCGCATCGACCCACAGCTCCGCAGCGGTGATCCATAGCGACGCTGCAGCCAGCTCGGCTGGCGCGTTCAACATGTCGGCGAAGTACTCTCTCATGACCTGCTCATAGCTTTCGGGCGCGCCGTTCAACTGGATGACTCCGCCGCTCTGGGTGCCAGGCAGCCGAACCTGCAACTCTGCGAGAAACTCGCTCAGGGCCTGTGGGGTGGCTCTTTCGAGCTGATCGCCAAACTGTGCAGTAGCGAGCGCACGTAGTTCGTTGAGAGTCACGCGAGGGTCGCCTCCAGGATTGCCTGCTTGTGACGGCCAGGACTGCCGGCCGGCTGAGGGTGGGGTGTCGCCCCGAGCGCCGCATGGCCCCGGGGCGCTCTAGATGGCAGGCCACGATTCTCGATCAGCTCTTGAGGATCAAGGCGCTGCCTGAGCATCGACCGGTTGCGGTACAGGCGCCGGGCGGGGGGTAGGAGCGGTTTCAACCGCGATGCCGTTGCCGTGTCGTTGTTGCCTTTGTGCTGCCGGACGAGTGTCGCTGGATCCGCTGGCTGGGAACGGCAACGGCGAACGACGGTCGCGGTTGAAACCGCTCCTACCCCTCAGCACCGCCAGACAACAGCAACGGCCCAGAAAGGCCGAGCTGCAACCGCTATCTCCGGCCTCTACCTCAACACAAGCTTGCTTGCGCTCCCAAAAGACGAGCGCAAGATTCGAGATCGCGGATTCCTATCTAGGTCTCGCACTCCAGGAGACCGTAGTCACCATCCACGCGCCGGTAGACAACACCGACGAGATCGGTGTCGGCGCTTCGGAAGAGGAAGAAGTCGTGCCCCAGCAACTCCATCTGCAGGGCGGCCTCCTCGGGCGACATCGGCTTGAGGGTGAGGCTTTTGGTTCGGACGATGCGGGGTGTCGAGGTGTCTGTTGGCTCCTCCTCGACCTCGCTCGCCACGTCTTCCTCCGGCGCAACGTCGGGAGGCCTCCGCAGGCTCTCTCGGCTCCGCCGTCTGTGCAGCTTGTCTTTGTACTTGACCAACTGCCGCTCGAGCTTCTCCAGAGCGGAGTCGAAGCTGGCTCGCTCGTCAGGGCCCTTCACCTCGCTCCGGATCAGTGCCCCCGCCAGGTCGGTTGTGATCTCCACTCCGGTCCGCCCGCGTTGTCTGAACAGAACCACGCGCACCTGACCTATTCTGCCGGAGAGCCGCGCCAGTTTCTCCAACCGACGCTGGGCGTGCTCCTCGAACCTCTCGGTCACGGGGGTATTGCGTCCGGTGAACTCAATGCGCATCTTCATCACACTCCTGACCACGACTGCAAACAGAAACGTCCGCCCGATCCGTGGCAATTGTGCAGGTTCGGGGCGGACGCGACGCCGACCTTCTACGTCCGGATGGCACCGGAGCTACTTCCCCTCGGCGGCCTTCTCGGTCTTGCCCATGCGCTTCACATTCCGAGCTTGCGGGCCGCGCTCGGTGTCGACCAGCTCGTACTCGACCTCCTCGCCATCGTTGAGTGTGCGGTATCCGTCGTCCAGTATGGCGCTGTAGTGGACGAAGACGTCGGGCTCTCCCTCGCGCCGGAGGAACCCATAGCCCTTCTGTGGGTCAAACCATTTGACCTTCGCTCGTGACAACAAGGCACTTCCTCCTCAGATCCCGAAGGTAAATCGGCCGCTACCGAGGCCATGCGGGCCCGGCCCCGTCTGCGGCACTACCCGTCGGCCCTCGCCTGAGGGCTCATCCTGTATAACACCACGTTCCGCGCGCGTTCTCCTCAAGAGGAGGTCTGCCGGCAGCCACCGAGAACGGCGCCATTCCACGTCGGGGAATGAGTGATGTTCGAGCCCCTGTCACGCGAGTTCTACCTGGAGCCGACGCGGTCCGTCGCTCAACTGCTGTTGGGCCAGCTACTGGTTCACCGAACGCAGGAGGAGTATCTCTGGGGGCGGATCGTTGAGACAGAGGCCTACCTGGCCAAGAGGGACCCCGGCAACCACGCCGCCCGCGGTCGCACGGAGCGCAACAGCCAGCTCTTCGGCGCGCCGGGCACAGCGTACGTCTACCTCGCCTACGGTTGCCATCGACTCATAAACGTGGTCACCCAGCCCGAGGGTGTACCGGAGGCCGTACTGGTCCGGGCGCTGGAGCCGCTCGGCGGCATCGAGCTGATGCGGGAGCTGCGGAAGGGTGTGCCGGACACCCGGCGTCTGGCACGTGGGCCGGGGAACGTGGGAGCTGCTCTGGCCATCGACCTGGACCTTAACGGGCACGACCTGACACGCAAGCCGCTGTTCGTCGCCGCCGGCGAGCCGCCCGAGGAGCAGATTGTCACAACGACGCGCGTCGGCCTGTCAGACCCGAAGGCTGCCCGTCTGAAGCTGCGCTACTACCTCGCCGGCAGCCCCTTCGTATCCCGCCGGTAGATCAGTCGCCCCCACCGGCTTCGGCCTTGGCCTCGCGGACCGCTCGGACGTACGCCCTTGGGAGCTTCTGCGGTCCGTCGGCGCTCCACCAGCGGGGGGTCTCGGTATAGATCCACACGTACTCGTCGCACAGCTCCACAGCAGCCGCTACGCTGCGGCGGAACTGCATCGGCAGGAAGTGATTGCCGGTGAAGGGGCCCGTCGCCCACCCCACATTCCGCCAGTTGCAGTCCATCCAGACCCCGAAGGCAACGCTCAGGTGCCGGCGGTACTTGTCGGGGTCAGCGACGATAGGGAGGAGGTCCTCCGTCATTACCTTCCGTGCCGCCTCGAACTGCGACCGCTCCTTGTAGGGGTACGAGGCCTCGTGGCCATCCACGAACTTGACACCATCCTTGGCGGCCTCCAGCATGCCGTCCAAGAACGGCGCGAGAAGCCCATAGTGCACCTCGGGCAGCTTCTCCGGCGAGCCCGCCTGGTACCACGGCAGGCAGTAGCCGAAGGTGAGGAAGACCGTGATGTCGGGAAAGGGCTCCTGAAAAGCCTCCATTACCTCCGCTCCACGCTTCCTGACCTGAGCCGCGTACTGGTCAAACGACTTCGTGTCCTTGTGAGCGAGGCCCTGGTAGTTGAACAGGGCGGTGTTGTACTGCTCGATGTCAAACAGAATGCCCGGACAGCCGCCGGCCTCAGCGATCTCCGCCGCCAGGCGGGCGTTGTTGAGCACCGCGGTGAAGTCGCCGAACCAGTCCACGTTACCCGGCGTGACGTTGAAGCGGAGGAAGTTCTCAGTGAAGGTCGGTGAGTCGAGCGCCCTCAGATTGTCCACTGCGTGCCAGAGCTGTTCCCTGGTGAAAGCCCGCTCGCCCCAGCACTCCCACGTGAAGTTGCTCTTGGTGTCGTCTTCCTTGGTGTAGCTCAGATGGAAGACGCAACCATCGAACGGCGTCTGCTCCATCTCCCGGATGTGATCGCGCATGAATGCAGTGTCGGGCTCGTCCCAACCGAACTCGATCAACCGGGCCGCCATCGACTCGGCCGGCGCCAGATGCACCAGCGCGGCGCCGCACGCGCCCGCAAGAGCCCAGCTTCTCATCTGCTCGCACCTCCCTGCACGGTGCTGGTCCGTTCCGCACTCAAGCGTTGGGTCCTCCCGACAGCCACCGACCGGAGAACAAGACCAGTGGCAGGCAGACACGCGTGCAGGTCAGCGATACCCGCGTGAGGAACACGCCGTCTGCTATATGCGTTTTACATATAGACGCGGCTCGGATGTTGTGTAAAGCCGCGCAAGTTCTTTCGGCCGGGCTACGGAGGAGCCTCGGTGGCAACTGCCAGCCAGAGCGGCGAGAAAGCGCTTCCCGGAGGAGACGTAGCGATCGCGACACGGGTCGCGGGCCTCTCGGTGCTGTTGAATGCGCTGCTGGCGGGAGCCAAGTACGGTCTCGGCGCATGGTCGGGGAGCATGGCGCTCCGCGCGGACGCCTTCCATTCGGCAGGCGACGTGATCGCCTCGCTGAGTGTACTCGTCGGGATTTTCCTCTCTCGGCTGCGCCGGGCGACGTTTCCCTATGGGCTCTACAAGGTCGAGAATCTGGTGGCCCTCCTATCGGGGGGAGCGATCTTGCTGGCCGCCTGGGAGATCGCAAGGGAGGCCGTCCAACAAGCGGCATCGGTCGAGGCGCCCGCGGCGCTACGAAACGTACCACTGACCATTCTTGGTGCGGTGGTGCTTATCATCCTGCCGCTGGTCTTCTCCCGCTACGAGGCTCGTATGGCGCGTGAGACGGGTTCGCCGGCTCTGGAGGCTGACTCCGGACACATGTTGGCCGAGGTCTTCTCGGGAGGGGTCATCATTGCGTCGCTGGCGGCCTCTGGGTTAGGGTGGCACTTCGACTGGATCGCCGCGCTGGTGGTGGCCGTGTTCGTCGCGCGGACGGGCTGGCACATCTCGGTGGGGGCGATCCGCGTTCTCCTCGATGCCTCCGTCGAGCGGGAAGTCCTCAATGCGGTGGAGAAGGCTATCGTGTCTCACCCGTCGGTGGTCGAGATCACCGATCTCCGTGGCCGGAATGCAGGCAGCTTCCGGTTCATCCAGGCCAGCGTGGTATTGAACGTGCACGATCTGGAGCTTGCCCACGAGGTCAGCCAGCAGATCGAGCAGGCCGTCAAGAAGGCAGCCGCGAACGTGGATGATGTCGTGATCCACTACGCGCCGTACGAGAAACCGACGATCCTGTATGGGTTCACGCTGGACGAGAACGGGACAATCGCCGAGCACTTCGGGGATGCACCGGAGTTCGAGATCGTGACCGTGGACACCCATGAGAGGCGGGTAGCGGAGCGTCGGCGGGAGCCCAATCGCTTCGGGGCCAAGGAACACGGGCGAGGGATCAAGGTGGCTCAGGGCTTGCTCGACATGGGCGTTGACGTGGTGGTGACCCGAACGGCCCTTGAGGACAAGGGCCCCTACTTCGCCCTCCACGATGCGCGCGTCCGGATCGTGCTCACCGACTCGACATCGGTCGAGGAAGTTTTGCAATCAGAGGGGATTCAGGTGGAGGCGACTGTTGGCGACTGATCCCGCCTTGACACTGACTGTACTCTGTGAAGACACGACGCGAGACCCGCGGCTGGCGGCTGAACATGGCCTCAGCATGCTCCTGGAGACGCCGCGACACCGAGTCCTGCTCGATACCGGCGCCGGGAGCGCGTTCCTGAGGAACGCAGGTACGATGGGTGTCGATCTCGACGGCCTCGATGGTGTGGTCCTCAGCCACGGGCACTACGATCACACGGGCGGGCTGGGGGCGCTCTTGCAGGGGAAGGGACGGCAGAAAGTGGTGGCTCACCCGCTGGTGTTCCGACGCCGCAGTGCGTCCGGGAAGCGTGGCGAGCAGCGGTCGATCGGCCCGCCACTGGCGCAATCCCGATACGAGGCGCTTGGCGCGGAGTTCGAGCTGACGGCTGAACCCTTCTCGTGGGGCGACGACCTTCTGACCACCGGCCAGGTGCCGGAGGCCTTCCCCGACCGCAGGCCGGGCCGCCTGCAGGTCGAGATCGACGGCCAGGTCGTACCCGACGACTTCGCCGATGACATCTCGGTCATTGTCCGCCTGGCCGAAGGGATTGTGATCGTCACCGGTTGCGCCCATGCCGGCCTGCGGAACATCGTCCAGCGGGCCGTGGAAGTCACCGGCACAGGGAGCATCCACGCGATCGTCGGGGGCACGCACCTCATAGCCTACGAGCCGGCCGAGGTGCGCAGCTTCGCTACTGCCCTGACCGCCGCGGGTGTGAAGGCCCTGGCGCCCTGTCACTGTACCGGGGCGAAAGCAATCCAGGAACTCAATAACACGTTCGATGGCCCGGTCGCGTCGCTGGCGACCGGTGACGTGGTTCGATTCTCGCCCCAGGGCGAGATGACCGTTGCGGAGTGGAAGCCTCACGCAGGCTGACCTCCCGCGCAGCCCGTAGAGAACGGGCCGAGCACCGGGAAGTATGAAAGGATGATCGGGATGAAGCTAGCTGTCGCGTCGTCAGGAGATTCGCTCGATGCGCCGACTGACCCACGGTTCGGTCGGTGCGCGATGTTCGTCATTGTCGATACGGACTCGATGGAGTTCGAGGTCCTTGAGAACACGGCCGCGATGCAAGGTTCGGGAGCGGGCATCGCAGCCGCACAGGTGGTGGCCAACGCGGGCGCCGAGGCGGCCATCGCCGGCAACTACGGCCCCAATGCATTCCAGACGCTGGCCGCCGGTGGGCTGTCTCTGTACTCGGGTGTGTTCAAC
>CBFDAZ010000234.1:0-7726 GCA_965602825.1 uncultured bacterium | reverse complement strand
CAGAGCTGACCGAAGCCGGGCGGCTGCGTACGGAAGGCGGCAACGACGGGTTGGAGCTGCACTGCAGGGAGGTGCTGTAGGTACCAGGCATGGATCTCGCACAGGAGGTCATTGATGACCGCCAGGTCGCGATGGGCGGCCGCCGGGTCGCTGTACATGGCGACCAACAGCTCCTGCCCGTACAGGTTGAGGCCCACATTCAGGGCGCTGCTGATCGTCGGCAGGCCGAACAGGGGGACCGGGACATCGGCCTCGAGAAAGGCCGTCGCGATGCGCTTGGCGAGCTGCCAGGTCGGGTCGGAATCCAGGTCGGGTGGCTGCAGCGCGCCAACCGGCGGATCGAGAGGGTCAGCCTGCCAGTTACCGTCGAGCGGGAACACGGTCGCTCCGAGGAACTTATCGATGAAGTGGACGCCGTAGAGGTCGCACTCGACGACTAGCGGCCGGAAGACGATCGGGTCGAGGAGAGGCTCGGCCCTGGCAGCCAGGTCATCCAGTACCTCGTGAACCCACCTGTCGGGCTCAGAGTACCTGTCGGTTGTGCTCTGCCCGACCACACCGCAGAGGAAGAGGGCGGTGTCAGGCGGCTTGCCGCCGAATAGCGCTCCCAGGCGCCGGAAGTGCTCATCGCGGGCCTGCAGCAGGGCCGGGTCGGAGAGGATGCGGCGGCTCTCGTGCCTCATCTCGGCCGGCCATTTGAGCGTCGTGGCGGCGGATTCCTCGTGGGATGGTCGCCCTTCCGGCGCTGGCAACTACCGTGCAGACGTTCTGAGAGGTCACACCTGCCGGTGCCGGGGAAACCCGGTGTGCGGGGAGGGATCGGCATGCCTCTGGCCGACCAGGTCGTGTTCTCGGTGACGATGCTGCTCATCGGTGTGCTGATGTGGTTCCTGCCGGTCATGAAGGGGCAGGACGCGTTCTTTGGCATACCGGTCTCCACCGAGTTCTACCGCAGCCGTCGGGCGCGGGCATTCCTGCGCTGGTATCGGACGATCGTGGGCCTGCTTGTGGGTGCCCCGCTGGGCTTCCTCCTGAGCGCCGGGGCGGAGGCAAGGCTGGGCCCGGGCCTGGTGCTCGGGCTGGTGCTGGTGGCGGCTCTGGGGCCGCTGGTCCCGCTCATCGCGTTCTGGTATGTGGTGCGCCCATACGAGGTTGTTCGGTCAGCCGCCGATCTCCCGGTTTCAGGCGAGCCGCCCTCGAAGTGGACCTACGTCACACCGTTGGTTGAGGCAGTGCTTCTGGTCATTCTGCTCATGACCGTGGCCGTAGCGATGTGGCGCTATCCACAGCTTCCAGAGCGGATCCCCACCCACTGGAATGCAGCGGGGCAGGCCGATGGATGGCATCCGAAGAGCCCATTGCTCCTGCTCTCGATCGTCCTGATGATGGGCTACATGCACGTTGTTTTCCTATGGCTGCTGGTTGGCTTGGCCGAGGTGCCGGAGCGCCTGCCGGCCGAACGCACGGAGGAGTACCGGGGAGCGCGCGAGCGCTACATGTGGATGTGGGCTCGGTTCTTCAACGTGATGCGGGGCACCATCCTGGTGATCTTCGTGGGCATTGTGTGGGCTTCGGTATCCGGCATCGAGGAACAGGTGACAGGCACCGTGCCTCCGGGGATGATAGTGGTCTTCTTGGGCACCGCCGGGCTGCTTCTGAGCCTGCCTTGGGTCATCGTCAAGGCGCTGCGCCTCCGGGGCCAGATGCGAGAAATCGCGGGGCCCGGCACCATGGAGTCGATTGCGCCAACCGAAGGCTGGATTGCCGGTGCGATCTACTACAACAAGAGCGATCCCGCGGTGTGGGTCGAGAAGCGAGTGGGCATCGGCTGGACTCTCAACTTCGCGCATCCCTCCAGTTGGGCGTTCATGGCATTCGTGTTCCTCGTCCCGGTCGCAATCGCCGTGATGGCCCTGGTCGGCGTCGCCAAGTAGGCGACTGAGTCTGGCATAGGTTGGGGAACAGAGGCCGTCCGCCGCCGAATTCACTGCCTCGAAGATTTGGGATTCGTTCGTGCCGACGGGTCTCCAGGCCCGTCGGCGTAGCGGCCCCGAAGGCGCCGGCGGAACGCCTATCTTCATGGTTCCCGGGTGCCGCCTCGCGGCATGGATGGCTGCCTCGAAGATTGTCTAGTCGTTCGTGGCGGCGGAGCTCCAGCTCCGCCCCGTGCGCTACGACCAACGAACGGCATCGGAAAAGGGGACTGTCCTATTTTACTGCCATCTTCGTCGTTTGCCGGTGCCGCCTCGCGGCATGCACGGCTGCCTCGCAGCTTGCCCGAGACTCAGTAGCCGCCCCCTGTCCGCTCATCCCGGTGGGATCTCGACGAGCGTCACGTCGTCCGCGTACATCACGACCCCTTCACGTTCGGCCCGCATGTGCAGGCGCAGATGCGTGAGGTCCTCGCCGGCCGGAAGCGTGAAGGCGGAGGCGCTCTCCGTCCATTCCCCGCAGTCGCTGATCCGGTTCGTAGTCTGATGGAACTTCCACGTGCGGTCGGTCACCTGAACACCGACCGTTGAGTCCGGCCCGTTCCGCACCCACACGCCGAGGCGGAACCGGCGCTCGTACGTGACCGGCGCGACGCCCGGCCAGCGCAGGTTGGCCCCGAAGTCGCCGCCCGCCTTGGTGCAGGTGATCTTGAGGCAGCGATCGTCGGTGCGTCCGCGCGAGAAGGCCTCTGCGGTGCAGCGCGCGTCGTTGGTGATAGTGCCGGGCGTCCAGAGGCGCGGCGCGCCGTCGGGCTCCGCCTCAGCAAAGCTCGGGTTGGGCAGCAGACTACGTTCGTAGACCCGCTGTGCGCGAACCCACGCGACCTCGCAGGCGCCGCCCAGTGAGCCGTCAACCGTCACCGTCACCGTGCCGGCGGAGGGCAGACTGAACAGCGGCGTCCGCAGCTCCTGCCATCCGCCGTCGACTTGGAGCGTGAGTCGCGCCTCGTCGTCGGCCGCCGACAGGGCCAGCGAACACGGGCGAGCGCTGAGTGGCCGCGCCCGCACCACCAGCTCGTGGTGCCCGCCGCCTGCCTCGTACTGAGCCTCGTAACGGACCCGGCGGACGAGAGGGAATAGCTGGGCTGCCATGGGCACCGGCTCCCCCTCGCCAACGGTTAGCTCTGGTGCGGGAGTGTCGCGCTCGGCCAGTTGGGGATCGAGGATCGCGTGCGCCACCAGTCCTTCCGGGCTCGCGCTCAACTGCAGAAGATGCTCTTCTGCGTCGTAACTCGCCTCGATGTCTCGTCCGTCGAGCGCCCGAAGGCTGACGGGCCTGCCCGGTGACATCACCTCGCAGGTTGTGCGCTCCTGGGCGCGGAGGCTGAGAAGAGACTCACCCTCAAACACCGCCAGCCCCACATCCGCCTCGGCCTCGGCCGCGAACAGCGTCTCTCCGCGCAAGCTCAGCCGCGTTCCGCCGGCAGCGAAGAACCCTGCGACCTCTCCGTTCCTCAGCGTGACGGCTGCAGCCTCGGCGTCCGTCTCAAGGCCGAGGTCCGCCAGACGCGCGGAGCCGTCGCCGGTCCGGAAGACCAGCAGGTGTTCGACATCGCCCTGTGCGACCCGCGCCGCCACGCAGTTCTCACCGTCCAACGACCTGACCTCGGCCGGTTCGGCCTCTTCGTCGGCGCGGTAGGGCCTCAGGACGATCAGCGACTGCTTCCGGCTGGCCTTCTCAGTTGAGGAAGCCGTCAGATGCCACTGGTTCGCGCCTCCGGTCTCAGGCGGGACGGTGAACTGGTCGGTCTGGGTCAACTCGAGTCCCTCTGGCGCCAGGAACTCGACCCGACAGCGCGCCTCGCCGCGCCGGATCGAGGCGGACTGGGCCGCTTCGTCCACCTCCATCTCCTCAAGCGTGTGCAGGAGCCACTGGAAGGTCGATGGCTCTTCGGCCTCCAGCTCATCGTGGACGGCGATCAGGGCCGGGCCTCCGGTCTGGAGTGGGCGGACAAAGAGCGCCTTTCGGAGGTACCGCTTCAGCAATCCCGGATATGCCTGGGTCGCGTCGCCCACCACGTAGTCTGCTGCCGGTGTCGCCGCGAAGGTGGTGACTTCGCCCTTCGCCTCCCAGTTCCACGTCTTGGGCTGGCCCTCGCCATTCACCAGCACGGAATTCGATGCCGCCGTTGTGCGCGTCCATTGCACGTGGTGGGGGCTGCCGTAGTAGGGGTAGTAGCCGGAGGCGATGATCAGCGGCTCGCCATAGGCGTCCAGCGCGAAGGTGTTCTGGTCGGCATACGCGTGGCTGATGCCGCCGAAGGGGCAGCTACGCAAGAGGAACTGCACGTTCTCGCCGGCACTCCACAGAGCCGTATGCAGGCAGGCCTCGCCGACCGAGAAGAAGCAGCGGCTCTGTGGGAGGTCAATCGGCGGGCGCGGCTCGACACCGGATACGTCCCAGATCAGCGCCTCCAGGCCGGACGGGTTCACGTTCTTCTGGCGGGCGTACCAGAGAGCGTACGAGTCCTTGTAGAGAGCGGCCAGGCGGTGCATCGTCGGGCCGCCGCCCGCGCCGCCGGCCTGTCCGTCGCCAAAGGGCTGCATCTTCGCGTACGGCGGATTGGCGTAGAGCTTGAAGTAGCCAGCGTTCCGCACCGATGTCCGCTGCGATACCGGGACACCGGTCGCTTGCTCCACGAGGCGGTAGAGGCGGGCGACCACGGCCATCGTCCACTGCCAATAGCCGGGGCCCTCCTGCCAGCCGCCGTCATCGCCGCCATACGGCGGGTAGTAGGGCGACCAGAGCTGGAGGAGGCAGTAGCGGAGCATCTCCTCCACGTCGAGTTCCCCGGCCATCGCGATGCAGGCCTCGGTCAGGTCGGGCAGGTAGTAGCCCATGTTGTGGCTCTCGTACGGGAAGCGCTCGAACGGCCGCTTCTCCCAACGCTGGTAGAGCTGGGTCATCCGCGTCTCGAAGACAGACAGGCACCCGGCGCGCTCCTCGTCGGTCAGCAGCGGGTAGATCCAGTCGTAGACGCGCGGGCACACGCGGACGAACTCGGTCGCCGGCTCGTCGTTATGGCCGATGCTCGTGCTGCCATCCGGATCCCAGCTCACGAAGTTGATCAGCAGCCGCTTCGCCGCCCGGCCCATCGTCTCGTCGCCGCTCAGCAGGTACCCCTCGGCCAGGCGTACCATGCGAGCGAAGACCGGTCGCGTCGTCCGGAAGGTCTTCTGGTACACGGGCCCTCGGTTGGGATCGCCGGCGGGAGGCAGAAGGTCGGGCTCAGGTAGTAGCTCGTCAGTCAGCGCCCGCTCGGCGTCCTGGCGCGTCCGCTCGAGCAGAGCCGTCTGTGCCTCAGCGGCCCATTCCCTGACCCCGCTCAGTTCATTGGCCCTGACCAACACGCGCGGCCGAGCGGCACCCAGGCGCTCGATCACGGCGCCGACATCGGGGAACGCAATCCTCGGCACATCCGCTGGCACAACGAATTGGCGCACCAGGGAATGCGCCTTAGCCTCGGCCTCCGCTGTCACGGGCGTCCAGCGCCAGTACCATGTGCCTGGTTCCAGGGGCTGTTGAGGCACGTGGATCAACCACGGAGTCCGCACTGATGTAGTGGAGTCCGCCGGGAACGAGGGGTCCTGGCTGTACTCCAGCAGGTACTCACTGGCGGGCCGTGCGGGAATCCACAGGAACGCCGGTGGATTGGCGGCCACGGTTTGGCCGTCGGAAGGCGATGGCCGGGTCTCAAAGGGCGCCGGTGGGGCCTCCAGGCCATCGGCGGCGCAGGCGGCGGAGAATCCCAAGGCCAGCAGTCCGAGCATGCCCATGGAAGTCGTCTCCACTCTAACTCACCGTTCCTCTGCGACTGCACGCGGGCGTGGTGAATCACGCCCCTGCTCAGCGCGCGCGCTTCGGTGGGCCGTCATGCACCTCGATCTCCCGCAGCCGGACGATGTCGTCGCTCGGGCAGCTCACTGTGAACAGAACGCGCATCGTCTCGGCCTTCACGGGATCGAACGCGATCTCGCGTATCAGGTCCTGGTTGTCGGTGACCCCCGCGACCTGCACCCAGCGCTCTCCCCGCTTGACTTGCACCTCGAAGCTCGCCGGCACATATTGCGTGTTGAACGGGCTGTCGGCATGGGTGTAGAAGCGGAGTCTGACCCGGTCGAATTCGGTCTCCTGGGGGAACCGGAGCTCGATCCAGTGCGGTGGGGGAGTGTCGTCGGACAGCCAGCGGCTCTCTTGGCCCCGCCCCACGATTCCGTCGATAGCGAACCCCGGGGTTCCGGCGCGGCTGGGCAAGTTCGAGTCCACCGAAACGGCGACCCCGTGCTTTGCCAGAGCCAGATTATCGGGCACCTTGTCGTGGGTTCTCGGTTGCGCGCCGAGCCGTCGCAGGGCCCACCGGACCCGTTTGCCGTTGAGCTCGCGAGGGGCGCAGCCTTTGGCGACGCAGAGCGCCGCTGCACAGCCCGCCGCCTCCCCCAGCGGCATCGTCGTCCCCATGACGCGGAGCGAACCGTGGGCGACGTGGTCGGCGCTGATCGGGCGGCCGGCGACGAGCAGGTTGTCGATCCTCTTGGGCACCAGGCACCCGTAGGGAATCTCGTACGGCCGGCCGAGGCGCGCCCCGGCCGCATCGCCGCTCCCATCGGGACTGTGGATGTCAATCGGGTAGAACCCCCGCGCGATGGCATCCGGGAACTCCGCCCCGGCAAGCGCTTCCTCGCCCGTCAGCGTGTACTCGCCCACGATTCGGCGGCTTTCGCGCACGCCGATGAACTGGGCCGTGCTCAGCAGATAGCATTCCTCGCATCCCGGTACGTACTTGCGGTAGAAGTCGACGAGCAGCACGGCCTCGCGATGGGCCTCAATGTGGGAGTACGTCAGGTCCTCGACCTTCAGCCCGCTGACCTGTGGCACATTGATCGAGTTGACGTTGACCACCCCGTGCTCGCCGAGGACGACCGGCTGAATGGCCGCGCCGCCGGCGAAGCGAGACCTGAAGTCCCCGTTCTTCCGCGCCTCGCGGACGAAGTCGGGCAACCGCTGTCGCGCCGGCATCAGCTTGGCTGTGTTCACATTGCCGAGCAGGAAGACGAGGGTGTGAGTCTGGGTCTCCTCATCCCGGCCGCGCCCGATTTCAAAGGGCGCTCCCGCCCAGGCCGCCACATCGGCGTCGCCGGTGCAGTCGATGACGATATCGGCCAGGATTGCCTGGGTGCCCGACTTGTTCTCGACGATGACGCCCTTGAGGGTGTTGTCGCGGACGATGGCATCGACGGCCAGAGTGTAGAGCAGGAGCTTCGCCTTCGCCTCCTGCAGCATGTCCAGCAGCACGTACTTCATGATCTCGGGATTGCGGTTCTCGGCCGGCCCTCCCGCCTCGTCCAAACGGTGGCAGTACTCCTCGACAATCCCCCCGCTCAAGCTGGCGCGGAAGGCGGGCGGGACGAGGCCGGTTGTGCCCATGCCCCCCAGCGCGCCCGCCCGTTCCACGAGCAGCACATCGCAGCCCATCCGCGCGGCCGTGATCGCCGCCGCGGTGCCCGCCAGTCCTCCGCCGACGACCAGCACCTGCGGCGTGGCGACGACCGGGGCCTTGACCGAGCGCTTGACCGTCTTGCCCGTCCTCTCAATTGAGGCGGCCAGGCCGGCCGCGCTGCTGCGCACGACGCCCCGCGGCTGTCGCTCGGCTGCCGTCGCATCCTCGGCTCGGCGTGCTTCCTTGATGGCACGTTGATCGTCGCCGATCAGCCGGAGGTGATCCACAATGATCTTG
>CBFDAZ010000233.1:0-7747 GCA_965602825.1 uncultured bacterium | reverse complement strand
GCCGCCGGGCTCATGGCGTTCGGCGTTGACAGCAGCGTGCCGAGACAGCCCCGCTCGGCAAGGGCTGCGAGGTTTGGCAGATCGCCACTGTCAATCCATCGCTGCACGAGGATCGGACTCGCTCCGTCGAGCCCGATGACCAGTACCTTCGCCCCGGCTTCAGACGTTGTCGTCGCTGCCATTCTCAGTGTCTTCGTATTCTTGTGGTTGGCCTTGGCCGTCACATGTACCCGAGGTCTTTCAGCCGTTCCTCGACCTGCGCCGCCTCGGTATCGGTATACCCGCTGCCGTCAGGTCTTTCCTGTGGACCGAGTCGCGCCTCCGAGTACCGCGGTGGGTGCTCGGCCAGATGTGTCGGGTCGAAGGCCTGCTCTATCGGCCGGCCGTCGAGGTCCTGCGGGAGGTCCACGTCGAGCGCATACAGGAGGGTCGCTCCCGCATCACAGATGCCGGCACCGTCGAACCGATGGTCTTGGCGGAGGCCCGGGCCGCATGCAAAGAAGATCCCGTACATGCTGTGGCCGGCGACTTTCTCACCCATCTCGGGGCTGCGTGCCGACGCGGTCGCCCGGTCCAGGATCAATGGTGCGTTGGGCTCCGGCAAGTGGATCGACGCGTCCAGCCCGTCGTCAACGGGAATACCGAGAACGTCCGCCGCGCCCCCGGTGTTCGGCCCGGAGTAGAGCTCCTCCGGGGTCAGTGCGTCCTGGAACAGCGGGGCGTCCGTTTCCGGGTGCTTCAGTTCAAGCAGGACGTGCTTCACCTCATCCATGACGGTCTGCTTGTCCTCGGGCACCACAATGCCGTGGGGTTCCCGCCCGGCGAGATTCAGGCGCACCTGGGCGAAGTTGCCCCAGCCGAAGGCCTTTGTGCTGTGCCAGTCAACCGCCGCGAATTGCTGCCTCGATCGGGCCCGCATCCGGGTTTGCCGAAGCTTCAGCCACAGGCTGCTGGGTAACAGACGGGACGCCAGTCGCCGGAGTGCCGACGCAGACTTGCGCCTGCCCAGGCGCGGCCCCGCCGGCCCGCTTCCCAACGAGGCTCCCGTGAAGCGAAGCAGCCCGGCGTCGGCCAGGGCACGGTCGATGTTGATCTTGAGCGTCGTCGGCGCGACCCCGTGATCGGAGACCCCTATCACAATCGTGTCGTGCGGCAGCATCGCGAGAATCTCGGCCAGCCCTTCGTCGAGCCATTCGTGGACCGCCAGCACGACATCGGGGATACCGCCGTACCCGCGCTTCCCGGGATCGGCGTGCAGGAAGAAGTGCGCGACCTGATCCAGGAGCATGAACGTCAGCACACACACGTCCACCGGATGCTCGGCCAGCAGCAGCTTGGCCGCCTCGACGTTCACCCGGACCTGCCGCTGCAGCGCGTCCAGATCGTACCTCCCGCCCTTCATCTTCAGGAAGTCGGCCGCCAGCGACATGTCGGGAATGGCCCGATGCAACTCGTCGCTCAACTCCGGCGGGTGTACGGCCTTGCGGTTGATGTCCGGCGCGTCGAAGCCGCAGATGCAGTAGCCATTCAGCCGGGGCGGCGGATACATCCACGGCAGGTTGTAGAGCCCGACCGTGAGCCCTTGCTCGTTCAGGTACTCCCACAGCGTCCGGGAACGCCGCATGCTCCCGTTGGTGGGGAGCAGATCGTAGCTGCCGGGCGTGATCTGCCTGAAATCGAAGATCCCGTGGCGCCCTGCATCTTGAGCCGTGGAGAAGCTCGTCCACGCGCAAGGGGTGATCGGAGGGTGAGTTGAGCGCAACCGGCAGCGCGCGCCGCCCTTCACCACCCGGGTCAGGTTTGGGAGTCTGCCTTCGTCCATCCACGGCTCGATGAGATCGAAGGTCGCGCCGTCGAGGGCGAGGACGAGTACACGCGGTTGAGAGCTTGATCGTGCTGCCACGCCGAGACTCCCCAGCTTCCTTGGTTGACGCGCCCGCGGATACAGAGAGCGGAGATGTACTTCCGGTGAGGCCACGCCCGAACCGGGAGCCTCATCTTCGCTGGCCGCCCGCCATGACCTTCAGCGCCCAAACGCAAGCCTATAATTCCCGATCGGTTCGGGGTCGTGCATCCAGCCTCGGCTGTATTTCGGGAAATGGACCCCTGGGGGTGCTCAGGAAGCGTTGGCTCCCCCCGTAGGGGCGCCATTCATGGCGCCCGCGCCGTGTTCGGCACCGTAGAAACCCCGAACAGCATCCACCACGCGCGATACCTGACCCTCCCGGAGATCCGGGTAAAGGGGCAGGCGCAACAGACGGTCGGCGAGGTCCTCTGTGACGGGAAGGTCGCCGGCCCGGTACCCCAGCCTCCTCCCCATGGGGGAAGTGTGCAGCGGGACATAGTGGAACACAGCCTGGATTCCATGGGCTGCCAGGTGCTCGATGAGGGTCTGCCGCTCGTTCGGGTCCCGGACCAGTATGTAGTAGAGGTGCCCGTTCGGCTCGCAGCCGTCGGGCACCGAGGGACGGGTAATGTAACCCGCGGCCTCAATATCGGCGAGGGCTCCATGGTACCGGTCCCACAGCGCCCGTCGGGTCGAGGTGATCCGGGGTTCTGCCTCAAGCTGAGCGTAGAGAAACGCTGCCGTGATCTCGGACGGCAGGAAGGACGACCCGATGTCAACCCATTCGTACTTGCTGACCAGGCCTCGCATGAACTGCTCCCGATTCGTTCCCTTCTCCCGCATGATCTCGGCTCGTCCCTGTAGCTCCGGCGAGTTCACGAGCAGGGCGCCGCCCTCTCCCGCAACCAGGTTCTTGGTATCGTGGAACGAGTAGGCGCCCAGGTCGCCGATGGTGCCCAGGTAACGGCCGCGGTACTTCGCCCCCACTACCTGTGCGGCGTCTTCCACCACCTTCAGACTGTGCCGAGCCGCGGTGTCCACGATCGCGTCCAACTCGCAGCCGACACCGGCGTAGTGAACCGGCACAATCGCGCGGGTGCGCTCGTTCACCGCCTCCTCAACCAGCGTCTCATCAATAGTCAGCGTGTCGGCCCGGATGTCGACGAAGCGGGGTCGTGCCCCGCGGAGAGCGAACGCGTTCGCAGTGGAGACGAAGGTGAAGCTGGGCATGATCACCTCGTCCCCCGGCCCAACATCCAGCAGCAGCGCGGCCATCTCGAGGGCCGCCGTGCAGGACGGCGTCAGCAACGCGCGCGACGTGCCGTATCGCTCCTCGATCAGCCGCTCGCATTTGCCGGTGAAGCGCCCATCGCCGCAGAGCTTCCCGTCGGCCAGAGCCTCCTTGATGTAGTCGAGCTCGCGCCCCACAATGAACGGTTTGTTGAAGGGGATCTCGGGCATGCGGGTTCGCCTTCCTGCCTTGGGTCGGCGAGACCGTTCCTTCCGGCGAGAGAGCGCACCTGCAGATCGGCGGTGCGCAGCCGGCCGCCAAGAGGCGAAGGAGGCGGGGGCAAGGAAGGGCCGTCACGACACGCCCAGCCGGCGATCAAGAGCGGGGAAGAGACCCATGGCCGCTCAGGATGCTCTGCGTGGTCTGCTGAAGCCTGATCGGGCTCGCGACTATGACTTCTCGGAGTTCCCCAGGCTCGTGACCCTCACGGACAGCGCCGCGTGCGCACGCGCGGTGTTCGGCGAGGAGGCCGAGCGATGGACGAAGATGCAGGAGACGTTCACCGCCTGGGCCACGGACCGGGCTGCGCTGTCGGAGGAGACGGTGAGGTCCAGGGCGGGCGCCTTCGATACCTTCTTCGCCGAGAGAGGCTTCCTGCAGGGCCGGGTCTTGGACATCGGCGGCGGCTGGGGCCTCTTCCGTCAGTGGTGGCAGCCGGGATCCGAGGGCCTGTTCGTCGTGCACGATCCGGGCGTGGACCGGTTCCGGCAAGCGCCGTCCCCGATGCACCAGGAGCTCTACGAACGAGCGTTCAGCTTACCGATGACGTTCGTGGAGGGCTTCGGCGAGAGCCTGCCTTACGAGGACCAAGTCTTCGACACCTGCCTGATAGCCAATACGCTCTACCACTGCGTTCAGCCCAGCCGCGTCGTTGCGGAGGCGACGCGCTGTCTTGCGCGTGGGGGCAGAGCCCTCGTCATTACCGACCAGGGGACTGTGAGGCCGGAGTGGCCACAGAACCTGATGGAGCACCTCCGCCGCCCTCGACGAATACTGGGCACGATCCGGCGGCGGCTGACCAGGAGCGACATCTTCATCCGTCACCTGAGCGCTCGCGAGATGGAATCGCTGATCCACGATGCCGGGCTCGCAGACATTCAGTCCCTGCCACCCGTCCCGGAGACCACTCACTTCCACACCTTGATCGGCACCAGACCTCACGTGAGAGACGCGCACGGCCAACCGTCACGAGCTGCGGACGACTGATCGGAGGAGAACCGGCTCCGCCCAGGGAAGCGCGACTGAGGGGCCAGGCGAGGCGGACGTTGGTGTTGGGTGCGCTTCGCAGAGCCCATGCCGTGACTGTCGTTCGGCGGTGCTGAGGGGTAGGAGCGGTTTCCACCGCGACCGCCGTTTCCGTAGACGTTCCGGTGCGGCGCGCCTGCGAGCAACGAGATCGCGGTGGAAACCGTTCCTCCCCCACCCACCACCAGCAAGTTCGTCCGGCGACCATCATGCCGCCTTCTGCCCTCGGCAGTGATCGGGAACCGCGGGTTCCCGTTCACCCATGGGCGGGGGAGAGGGATTCACCATAGCGAGGCCCAGTCGAGCGGGGCAAGCCCAACCGACCAGTCCGGACCCAAGGGCACACCTGCCCACCTGGGACTACCTTGTCGTCACCGCAGCCGACGAGCGCCAGGCGGCGCTCTACGAGCGCGAGCTTGCGGAGCGCCGGCGCCGTGGGGATCTCTCGTGGGCGAAGACGGCGCGCGTGCTGCCCGACCTCCCTGGCGCCCCCATCGGGACCGGGGGCGCGACCCTCGAGGCCATCTGCTGGATTGCTCGGGACCTGCGGAGGTCCCTCGGCCGCGGCAGCCGAGTGCGAACGGTCCGTGAGCTATTCGTCGGCCAGCGCTTGATGGTCGTGCATGCCGGCGGGGAGGGCAAGCGCATCCCCCTCCACACGCCACTCGGCAAGTCCTTCGCCCCGCTCCCCGTCCGCGCGTCGCCCGGGCGGCCGTCCGACGTGATCGGTGAACTCCTGGCGCGCCTTGCGGCACTGCGCAACGCCTTCGCCGATGGCCTCCTGGTGGCGAGCGGCGACGTCCTGCTCCTGTTTGACCCCGACGAGGTCGATCTGCGCGCGAAAGGCGTCCTCGGCCTGGCCTTCCTGACCCCGTGGCGCACTGGCCGGCACCATGGTGTCTACATTCCGGACGCCGATGGGAAGCGGGCGTCCGCCTTCCTGCAGAAGCCTCCCCTCCGCGCGGCCCGGACGTCGGGCGCAATCACTGAGGACAATCAGGTCTGGATTGATACGGGGGTGCTGAAGTTCGACTCCGATTGCGTCGCCCGACTGGCCGGCCTTGCCGGGCTGACCGTGCGGGGCGGCAAGCTGGTCCAGGGCAAGTCTGCAACCAACGGCGCCTTCATCGACCTGTACGACGACGTGCTCTCAGGTATGCTGGCGGGCTCGGCTCACGAGCCATCGTGGAGTCCGGCCGAGGTGGGCGATGAAGAGCAGAGACAGACTGTGCGGCGGGAGATACAGAGGGCCTTCGCGTCTGTCCCGTTCCGGCTCTGCTGCCCGGGGGACGCACGGTTCCTCCACCTGGGCACGACGCAGCAGTACTGGCGAACGTTGACCGACTGGACGCGAATCACGGGGACGCGCGCGAGCCGCCAAGAGGGCTCCTATGTCGAATGCCCCGCAGTCGGAGTGAAGGCCGTCGTGCTTGACAGCGTGGTCCGCGGCAATTCGGGCTCGATCGGCGGCCGGGCCGTGGTTCAGAACTGCCTGCTCAACGGACCGTTCAGCATCGCTGGACGAAGCGTCGTGCGGAACGTCACCGACTTGCGGGGGCAACTGGCGGTGCGCCCAGGGGTCGTGGTGGACCAGGTAGTCGTCGGCCGACTTCCCGTGCGCCGCGAGCAGCGCGGGCGCTGGTTCGTGACGCGCGTGTACGGCCTGCGGGACAATCCCAAGCTCCCGGACAGCAAGGCCCTCTTCCTTGGGCAGCCGCTCCTGGAGTGGCTCGAGGCGCGCGGGATCGGTGAGCCTGATGTGTGGCCTCACGTGGCAGATGGCGACCGCACGCTGTGGAACGCGCGCCTCTTCCCCGCGGCCAGCGCGCCCGATGACCTCTCCCCTGCTCTCTGGATGCAGGAGAGTGAGCCGCCTCCGGCGAGTCTTCTGGCCGGCTGGCGAGCGGCCCCGCGGCTCTCGTTCGAGGACACTCTACAGCTTGCCGACGGTGCCTTCATGCGACGCAGACACGAACGGCTGCGGCTGCAGGCTCTGGCTCTGCGAGCCGCGGCGAAGCTGATGGCTGAGGAGTCGGTATCGAACATCCTCGCCGAGATACAGACGGAGACAGAGAGAGAAGCTGTCCTGAAGGAGCTGGCTCGGCTTCACGGGGCCGAGGCCGACGGCCTGCTGCGCGCGCGAATCCTGAAGGCCATGGCCGATACCGTTGAGCGCAGACCGGCCGATCCGCGCGGCGGAGACAGGTGCGTTGCCATCGCCCGCAGAGTCCTGACGCCTCCAGCGAAGGGGGACGTGTCAACGGATGTGCGCGATCGCCTGGCCGTCTCTGCTTTCCGTGAGGTGGCGGAGGCGATGTCCCACTGCCATCCGCCGACGGCGGCGCCGGCCAGGTTCGTCCTGCCGGTTGGCCGCTGGGTGACGACGGGAATGGCGGCCAGGATCGACTTCGGCGGCGGCTGGTCCGACACGCCGCCACACAGCCTGGAGCAGGGCGGCTGCGTGCTGAACGCAGCCATCAAGCTGAATGGCGAGTACCCGATCCGCGCCTCGGCCAGAGTGATCCCCGAGCCGGTCATCCGACTGCGTTCGGTGGATCAACGGACCGCCGCGACCATCGCAGCCAAGCCAGAGGCGCTCGCGTACGCCGCTCCCGGAGACCCGATGGCCATTCCCAAGGCGGCGATCTGCTGCCTCAACATCTTGCCGCCGGAGGCTCGCGGCAGTCTGGCCCAGATCATGCGCGCGGCCGGTGGCGGCATCGAGATCGTCACGGAGAGCCGGGTGCCCCAGGGCTGCGGCCTCGGCGCCAGCAGCATCGTGGCGGCCGCTATCACCAGCAGCCTGCTCCGACTCACCGGGAAGCGGCCATCGATCCGGCAACTCGTCACCCATGTCAGCATCATCGAGCAGATGCTGACGACTGGTGGGGGCTGGCAGGACCAGATCGGGGCCCTCGTGCCGGGGATCAAGCTCGCCACAACTCGGCCCGGCCTGGAGCAGATGCCATCCGTCAGGAGGCTGCGGCTTGACCCGGCCACCTCGGAGGCACTCCGGGCGCGGCTCGTGCTCGTCTACACCGGTCGGCGGCGTTTGGCAAAGGACATCCTGCAGAGCATAATGGGACGCTATCTGTCTCGTGACCGAGAAGTGACAGCGATCCTGGCCGAGATCCAGCACATCGCGAGGGAGATGGCGAAGGCTCTCTCAGCGGGGGACCTGGTGACCTTCGCGTTGCACATGGGCCGCCACTGGCAACTCAACAAGATCCTGGATCCCAAGACGTCAAATCGCTACATTGAGACCTTGATGAATGCCGTCGCTCCCTACGCCGGCGGGGCGAAGCTGGCCGGGGCCGGAGGCGGCGGCTTCATGATCGCGGTGGCCAGGTCGGCGCCGAGTGCGG
>CBFDAZ010000232.1:0-7751 GCA_965602825.1 uncultured bacterium | reverse complement strand
AGGGTGCCTCGGTAAGCGGCGGGAGTGACGGCGAGCGGGCTCGGACCATCGGGATCCTGGCCGATGTTCCCCTGCCAGTGCCCGCGGAGGGCGCGGAGCAAGTGTCAATCGCGGTGCGCATGATGCCCCGTCCCTTCGTGCGTCGGGCCCAGTGGCGCGTGCCCGGCACACTGCGGCTGGGCGAGGGCCTCACTCCGTCGGCTGCGCACAATTTCGCGAGAGCCTACGCAGCTCGCCAGTTCGGTGACTGGGATGACGGGCGGTCAGTACTCACGAGCGTGAAGGCCAACCCGACAGGGGACGGAGGCCGCGCCACGGTTCAATTCCACTGGGGAATGGCCGACGGCGGGTTGTCGAACGGCAGGTGCGACGTGCAGATCACCGGCGACCCGCCACGGGTCATCGCTTACGGCTGCGACATGTCACGGGAGTTTGACGCTGACCAGGTGGCTGGTGTCGCGTTGGGCTCCATCCTCCCCCTCGAGTCGCTGACAAGGCAACACTGGCCTGGGCTCCCGGCCCTCCTAACGGCGGTGCGGTTCCTGCGGTCGCTCCCCTCCTTTGCGGAGCAGCGCTCGGCGTGGGAGGTGGCCGCCACCGCCGGGCCACGGGGATTCGCCACCCAGTGCAGGACGATCATCGACGCGGCGAGTGCCGAGGTGCTCTGGCCTCCTTCCGACGTTGAGAATCCTGAGCTTGCCGCCGCTGCGCGGCGAGGGCTGGACTGGAGACCGGGGCCCGTGGCGGCCGCGCCCGCTGCCCCCGACATACCTCAGCCTGACGACGAGGAGGCCCTCCGGGTCGCAGCGGAATTCCTCGGGGTTGCCCGAGAGGAGCTTCAGGTCCGCGACCTGCGGTGGGACCGGGGAACGGCCGGTTGGCCAAAGGCGGTCTTGACCGCGGAGGCGGACGCTGAACCGGGCCAGGCACGGGCGATAGAGCTTCAGGTGCAGGCGGGAGCCCGGTACTACGTCAGCAAGGCTGAGGCTCTTGCACCCCCGGGCCTCCGGACCGAAGACGTTGACCTGCGCCGTGATGAGCCGCTGGCCACGGCCTACGCGCAGGCCCACTGCCCCGGTTGGACCGAGGACATGGTTGCTGAACTGCGCCGACCGACCGATCCGGATACCGGGTTCTGGGTGGGCGGGCACTACTGGTTCCACGACACCCGGGAGTTACTCCGGACAGGGTCTTGGTGCTTCGTCGAAGTACGCCATGTTCCCCCTGACGCATGGCAGCCCTGCTACGTCTCCCGCTACGAAGCGCGGCTGGCACCGGCGCATCAACTGGCCGAGATGGAAGTTGACCTGCTCGACGCTGCGGAGACGCTCCGCAAGGAGGTCGAGGCCAAACCAGGGCCCATCTTTCTCCTGGACTACGGGGTCCCGACCTTGAGCCACCCCTCAAGTCCCACGCAGAACCCGGCGTGGGAGGTGCGCTACTTCGTGGGGCCTGGCGGGCCCGAACCGGTGATTCGGTGGGGGGCGGTGGATGCGACGGACGGCTCGATCATCTACATCGACCGCGACAGGCCCGAATGCTGCTTCCCGGACCCGCACTGAACACTGGACGAACCCCCGCGGCTCTCAGCATTCACTCCCAGTCATCTTCGTTTTCCTCAAGCCCCGGGTACTGCGGGGGGCTCTCGCCCACAACCTCGGTTACCCGCGGGTACTTCCCACCGTCGGACTCGTCATCGGTACTGACCACCTTAATGCGGTGCCACCAATCATCACCGAAGTCGAACCAGTAGAAGAACGTCTGGCGCGCCTCTAGGCCAAGTTGGCCGATCCTGACATCACGCACACTGCCGCCCTTCCGCGGACCGCGGCCCAGCAGGTTATCCGATTCCACGAGCTCATAGCACACGCCATTCCGGTCATGCGGCTTCTTGCCAAACTGGAACTCGTAGAGGTGGTCGTATTCCTCCCGGTCGAAGGCCCGGAAGATGGCCTCGTGCAGGTCGGCAAGCGTCTGTCCGCCCCGCATCTGGATGGTGCGGGAGACAACCGGGTTCTCTGCCAGGAACTCCTTGATGACGGGGCCACCGATCAATATAACCTCGAACGTGTAGATCACCGGCCGGACCATCATCTTCGGCGGCTTCTTGAAGCGTCGGCGTCGTTTCTTGGCCATTGGCGTCTCCCACGCAGGACAATCTGGATGACGAAACGGCGGCGGACACAGATGCGCGCCCCCGCACTATCCTCCAGCGGCTGGCCCTCCCGGAACCACTTCGTAAGCGTGGTCGATTGTGATGCTCTCGCCGGCCGCGAGTTCGCGCTGGTGTGAGAAGAGCTCGAGGTTGACGCGGCCGTCCTGGCCGCTCCAATTGAGTAGGCAGTAGTCAACGGACTCACGATCGAAGGTCGCCTCAACTGAGAGACCGGCTCCCTGGTCGACGATCGACCACCAGCCGGCCGGCACGTCGTCTCCGCGCAGCCAGACGTTCTTCTCGGCGGCCGGGTCTTCGGGGTTCGCCAGGGAGATGGTCCGCGTTGCGCCATCGCCCAGGCGCAGGCGGACCTCGGCCTTCTGAGTGGTCTCGACCTGGAAGGCGGGATGGATGCGGAGGCAGGCCGTCTTCTTCCCACCGGCCGGATTGCTGACCGTTGAGGTGACACGCAGGACGGGGCTCTCGGCGTCCAGCGCGATGGTGCGCGCCAGTTTGAGGCCGTTGCTCAAGCTGGCCTCCAGAGCAATCGACCGGTCCGTCTTCTCCGTCACCTTGTACTCCTCGCTCCAGCCCGGCGAGCGGTACTCGACCGTGCTGTATTCCTCGTAACCGCCGAGCGACGGGTCCCAGCGGGCCTCGTCGCCGTAGAGCTTCGCGATGTCCCGCCCGGACGGCTGCAAGCGCATCCGCCAGATGCGGCCCCCGAACTCCGGTAGAATGCTGACCTCCAGAGCGCTGTTGCGCAGGCGCTCAATCCCGTACCCTTTGCCGCTCCTTGGCACTGCCTCCAGCCACGCATCCAGGGGCGCGAGCGGGCCTCCCTCGCGGACCTTGACGACGCCCTCGGCGCGAGCGATCCGCTCGAACTCGCGCAGCAGGCGGGAGGTATCCATCGATGACTTCGACACCAGCCGGTCGCCCTGCTCGACGTACAGAGGGCTCTGGGCCAGCATGATCCGGGAGTAGTAGACCGGCAGCCGCGCGACCTGGACGCGATGCAGGAGCGTCGGATCGTCACGGACCGCTGCTTCGGCCCGGTTGAAGAGACGCCGCGACCGCTCCAGCACCTCCGGCGTCAGGTAGCCGACGCCCGGCGGCGAGTAGATGCGTACATGCATGTCCGGGATGCTCTGGGCCGAATCGTGGACGACATCGATGTACTCGCGAATGTGCGGCGCAGCGGGGCCATAGTATGCCGCGCAGAACTCGTCAATCGCGCGGTCGGTGTCGTACGTCGGGTCCCACAAGGTCTTGGCCATGATGTAGGTGCGGAGTTCCGCCAGCTCGGCGCCCTTGGTGTAGTAGCACGCCTCCTCGTAGATCCCCGTGACCCCGTGGTTGATGAAGAAGTTGATGTTCGGCTTCAGGACATGGAGGTTCGGGAAGGGCATGATCGTGTGGGCGTAGTTAATAACGTAGTCCCAGATGTGCAGCCGGCTGCAGACCTTGGACCAGCCCTTGATGTCGTCCACGAAGCTCGCGTTGTACGGGTCGGTCTCCAGCGGATGGATGAAGCAGCACTCGATGCTGCAGAGCCGCACCGCGACGTTCGGTCGTGGCTTGACATGCTTCGGGGGCTTGCGCGTGTACTGGTAGGCAAGCGTGTCGATGATAATGTGGGGGTAGTCTTCCTCGATGTCCTCGGCAATGGCATTGACGAAGTGGATCAGCGGACCGGACTGGCTGCCCTCTTCCTCAGCCAGAGCGCTGCACTTCGCGCACTGGCAGTAGTTGTGCCAGTCGTTCTGCGAGACCGAGATGATGGTCGCGGACGGATTCCCCTCGATCCACTCGCGAACGCGCTGCTTGACGAACTCCAGCAACTCCTCATTCGTCAGGCAGAGCTGCGTGTGGTCTTCGACGCGCTTGCCGTCGATCTCGCTGAACCACTCGGGATGCTCGCCGAAGTGCCGATCCGGCGGAACGAGGCCGTTGAAGGTGTGCACGAAGCCCTGGTATGTGATGTGGCCGCCGCGGGCCTCGTCGAGTGGGGGGAGGGTGCCGTTGTTCTTGTTGCGGACAGCCCAGTCGGGGTCGCGGGAATTGGGGTAGTCGGTGGTGCGGTATTCGAGCGGCGGGACGTAGAGCCGGTGGAGCTTCGGGACCTCGATCGTGCCCTGGGTCGGCCATGTGCTGCAGTCCGGTGCGAACCAGCGGCAGCCGACGTAGTCCTCCAGGAACGTATACACCGCGTACAGCACCCCGCGCGTATTGCCCACGAGCGCGAGGACGGGCCCCTTGGTGGCGATGTAGATGCCTTCCAGCCCGAGTTCGGTCGGCACGACATCGAACGCATGCCCCTCGAGCAGCCCGCACTTCCCCACGATGATCGGCGTTCGGTCGCCGAGGTCCGACTCCCGCACCAGTGAGAGCACCTTCCCCGTCACCAACTCCAGGTGATACTGCAGGTCCTTCGCCGCGTGCTCCTCCTGTGGCGTCGGCTCGTCGGGAATGGCGATGGCGTGGGACTCGGGGCTGAGCGCTCTCCTACCGATACTGATCGTCGCTGAACCTAGCGCGGCCTTTCTGTCCTTCAATCTGTACCACCCCGGATCGAGCACGAGAGGGCTCCCGACCATTTCTCGTGCCGGTGTGTTGAACGGGACAGCCTCGAGTACTCGCCGAACCGAGTAGTCCAGTGCGTCTAGCAGGGCCTCCATGTCCGCGATCGTGGGAGGTCCCGTCGTGTCGGCTACCACACTCTCCACGAAGCCCCAGTACCCCTTCACCGCCGCCACTGACTCGGGGTCAGTCAGCACCGCCTCCTCACAGACCTTCACCTTCTCCTGTGCTGACATCCCCTCGGTGATCTCGTTGAACCGCCTCATGCCCCAGTTCAGCGTCAAGCCGCCGTACTTCACCATCTCGATGGCGTACCGTTTCCTGACGTCCGGCTCCGGGGACTGAAGTGCCACGAGACAAGCGATATCCGCACTGGTGCCGGCTGGCCCGCGCCCGATGAGCCGTTCGGCGGCAGCGCGGTCGCCTCTCGCGATCTGGTAGCGGGCGATGATCTCGAGTTCGGAGGGGCCAGGGGTCGCCTCGGCCATCATCGCCTTCATCGTCTCGTCCGGGTCCTTGATCCGCTCCACGACAACGTCATCGACCCATGCCTCCGCATCTGCGCAGTCGAGGAACGCGAGAGGATGCACCACCATGTGATCGTGCGGGCTGACAAAGCTGGTGGAGAGCTGCTGCCAGTCATCGGAGGGCTTCAGGGGGACGGTGTGCATGAAGCTCCAGACGAAGTTGTTCCACTCATAGCAGTAGGGCGCGTGAATCGTGCCCTCGGCCGCCTTCCCCTTCGCCCAGACAGTTACGCGGTAGGTGGCGAAGGGCTCGACCTCGATCGTGCCACCCAACGGCACCCAGTGCTGTTCGGCATCGACCTTCAGGTGTCCCGCCCGCTCGCCGGTTCGGGCGACGCCGGGAGTGCCCGTCTCCTCGAAGCCGGGATCGGGGTAGATGTTCTGCGCGTCGGCGCCGGGGGATGTTACGAGCAACGTCACCGCGGCAAGAATACACTGCAGAGTGATGGCGCGACCGTACACGTTCATTGAAAAGGCCTCCAGACCTGGCTAATGGAAGGCCGGTTCTCGTTGTCCGAGGAGGAATCCTGCGAGGGCAGGGCGTGGGCCCCGGGCCACGGAATGGGACCCTGGCTCGCCGCCATGTGCGGGCGATGCCTGAGATGGGGAATCCGATAGGTTGGGTGTTGCGACCATGCTCACGGTGCTCACAGCCATAATCTGCTCGCCAGCCCAGGCCAATGGCTCGCCCTTCCTCGTTGACGGGCCGAAGACGGTGACGACCGAGGTCGTCGATTCATCGCGGCATGCCTACACGATCATGCTCGGCGGCACCGCGGACATGGACAACACGACGACGCGCGGCTGCAGCAGCTACGAGGTCGCCTTCCAGCCGAACATCTCGCTTTCGGTCGAGAATACCGGGGACACGCCCGTGGTGGACCCGTGGATCGTCATCAACGGCCTGCGCGATTGGCGCAACATTGACACCATGCTTGCCGAGGCCACGCACGGTGCCACAAACGACCAGGAGAAGCTGTACCTGATCTACGAGTTCGCCCGGTCGCACCGGTACCACGACCACCCGCTATTCGTGGATGCCGAGCTCCACGATCCGGTCAAGCACTTCAACTGCTACGGGGCGGGCCTGTGTGATGACATGGGCAGCGTGACCTGCGCCCTTGCCTACCACGCCGGGTTCACCAAGGAGCGCCACGGCGCGGACCCGGTCAATCGCGCCATGCATGGCCACGTGATGTGCGAGATCCCCGTCGATGGGCAGCTCCAGTTCATCGATACCGACGAGAACGCGTTCTACCTCGATCCCGAGAACGAACGGCCGGTCAGCGGCAATGAGATCGTGCGGGACAGCGATCTGGCCGTCCGCGAGTATGCCTACGGGCCACTGTTCGGTGGCTGGGGGCAGGGCGAGAACGCATCAGCGCTGCTCGGTCGCGATGACGGTCAATACCGCTCTATCACGCTCGGCCACGAGATGCACCTCACGCTGCGCCCGGGCGAGAAGCTGACGTACCGTTGGGACAACGTCGGCAAGTGCCCCGGCGAGGGGACGCTCGAGTACTTCGGCAACTCGGCGCTGGACTACACGCCTCCGCTTACCGAACCGGGTCTCCAGCAGTACGCGGATTCCCGCCAGGACATCGGCGCACACGACGGCGCCATTGCCGGGTCGTCCGGTGACGGCGCCCTCGTCGTGCGAACAAACAGCCCCTATGTGATCTGCGGCGGGCAGATCGGGGCCGGCTTCTCGTGCAGCGGCGATGAGGACGAGGTCGCCGTGGACGTGTCGGCCGACGGTGCTGAGTGGAAGCAGCTCTGGCAGCAGAGAGGCCGGGGGGAGTTCACCTGCGATGTCGAACTGGACGAGGCGCTGGGCGTCAAGAGCAAGCAGCCCCGTTATTCCGGGGAAGGCACGTCCCGACTCACCTCCCTGCATATTCACACCGACTTGCTCGCCTCGCCCATTGCGCTGCCGCGACTCCGTCTGGGGAAGAATGCTGTCGTCTATACCGACGCAACTGCAGGCCCCCACCGCGTCAGAATCACGCACACGTACCAGGAGAGCGCCAACATCACTCCCCCACCTCCGCCCGAGCTGGGCCACCCGGCCAAGGGTGCGGCCAGTCGTGATGGGAGCATCACATTCCGCTGGCGCGCCGTGGACGGCGCCTCGAAGTACCACTTGCGCGTCAGCCGCCGCCCGGACATGCGGATCCCGTATCGGCCGGCGTTTGATGTGGTGGTCAGCGGGACGACCCATGGGAGTCCGTACACCGGGCTGTTCAGTGCGGGCGAGACGTATTGTTGGGGCGTGCGAGCGCGCGACGAGAACGGCGTATGGGGGGACTGGTCGCCCACCCGGACCTTCACCTGGGACGGACCGCGGCCGCCGGTTGAGGTGGCCTACGAGGAACGCGACGGCGAACTCTGGCTCACGTGGGAACCCAATCCGCAAGGCAATCAGCCGGTCGCGTACGAAGTCTACGCCAGCGATCGGCGCGGCTTCCGGCCGACCAAGGAGGCTC
>CBFDAZ010000231.1:0-7757 GCA_965602825.1 uncultured bacterium | reverse complement strand
CGAGGCGAAGAAGGCGCTGCTGGGGGTGCCGGAGGAGCTACTGGTCGCTCACGGGGCGGTCTCAGAGCCGGTCGCCCGCGCCATGGCAGAGGGCGTCCGGGAGCGATCGGGTGCGGACTACGGCGTGTCCGTCACTGGTGTCGCCGGCCCCGCGGGAGGCACGGCGGAGAAGTCGGTGGGGCTCGTATTCGTGGCGGTCAGTGACGGGGCCAGTACCCTCGTCCAGAGGAATGTGTGGCCGGGAACGCGGTCGCAGTTCAAGGCGCGGGTCTCCCAGAACGCGCTGAACATGGCGCGGAAGCGCGTCTTGGGTTTGCTGTGACGGGCTGAAGCGGGCGACCGAGCCCGTCCCTCGGCAGATGGCGCAGGCGTTCCTTTGGCCTAGATGAGCGCAAAGGGAGAGCGTTCTGAGGCTGTTCTTTGGCGTTCCTGTTGGCGAAATGACGCGGAAGCGGGTCGCCGAACTTCAGGGTGGCCTCAAGACGACCCGGACGCAGGTGAAATGGGTTGAGCCGGCGAACTTCCACTTCACTTTACGTTTCCTGGGTGAGGTGCCCGACGAAGAGGTCGAGGAGGTCGCTCAGGCAGCCGAGGGTACGTGGGGGATGCGAGGGCCGAGCCGTGTTGCCCTGCGGGGCGCGGGTTGCTTCCCGAACGTGCGCCGACCTCGGGTCATCTGGGTCGGGGTGAGTGAGGGCGGAGAGCGCCTTCAGGAGCTGCACGAGGCGCTGAGCGAGCGCCTGCAGTCCGCCTTGGGTATCGAGCCTGAGGGGAAGCCTTTCAGTCCGCACCTGACGATCGGCCGGGTGAAAGCGCCTCCCGCCGATACTGCGCTGGCGCAGGCGATCGGGCAACTGTCAGAGGCGGAGGCGGGCGCCTTCCCGCTTGACAGGTTCGTGCTGTATCAAAGCGTGCTGAGGCGTAGCGGCCCCGTCTACCGCGTATTGAGGGCGTACGGCGCCGGCGACGAGGCTTAGGGTGCCCAACCTGCAGTCTCTGGATGGATGAACATGAGCCCAAGCAGGCCGAGCAAGAACGGCAAACCGCAATCGCCTGAGGAGAAGCAGAAATCGCTGGCCCAGGCGATGAGCCACATCGAGAAGCAGTTCGGCGAAGGTGCCGTGATGCGGCTCGGCGGCGAGCCAGGCCGGTTCGCCATTGACGTGATACCCACCGGCGCCCTGAGCCTCGACATCGCTCTGGGGGTCGGGGGCATGCCGCGGGGCCGGGTTGCCGAGATATATGGTTCCGAGGGCTCCGGCAAGACAACGGTCGCGCTGCACATGCTTGCCGAGGCGCAGCGCGCCGGCGGCACGGCTGCTTTCATCGATGCTGAACATGCGTTCCCGCTGGAGTACGCGGGGAACATCGGCTTGAACCTCGATGAGCTGCTGGTCTCTCAACCCGATACCGGAGAGCAAGCCCTGGACATCTGTGAAGTCCTGATCCGCAGCGGCGCCGTTGACGCCGTTGCCGTCGACTCGGTCGCGGCCCTGGTCCCTCAGGCCGAGCTCGATGGGGAGATGGGCGACACACACGTCGGCCTGCAGGCAAGGCTGATGAGCCAGGCCCTCCGACGGCTATCGGGCACGGTCTCGGAAGCGAAGACGGTCACCATCTTCATCAACCAGATTCGCGAGAAGATCGGCGTGATGTACGGCAACCCGGAGACGACCCCGGGCGGCCGGGCGCTGAAGTTCTGGTCCTCGATCAGGCTGGAGATCCGTCGCCGGGAGGCCCTGAAGAAGGGCACGGAGGTCGTCGGCAGTCGGGTGCGGGTGAAGGTCAACAAGAACAAGGTTGCCCCGCCCTTCCGGCAGTGTGAATTCGACATCATCTACGGTCAAGGGATTTCGCAGGCGGGATGTCTGATCGATGAGGGAACTGATCTGGGAGTCATCGAGAAGACCGGAACCTGGTTCAGCTACAAGGAAGAACGACTTGGTCAAGGCCGTGATAACGCCCGGGAGTTCCTGAACGACCATCCGGAGGTGGCGCAGGCCATCGAACAGGAGATCCGGCAGCAGGTCGGGCTGGCGCCTGCCATGGTGGCGCCGCCCGACCCTCAACCGGGAAAGGAGGACGACGCGGAGGACGAGTGATCGTTGCGCGTCGCACCGGTGGCAGTAGAGCAGAAGCATCACCAGATCACCCAGGTGGAGCCCGTCAAGCGTCCGCGAGGGCACTGTGAGGTCTACGTTGACGGCAAGCTGGCGCTGACAGCTCCCCGAAAGGTCGTGGCTTCCGTGGGACTTCGGGCCGGCCGCATCCTGGCCCCGGAAGCACTGCAGGAGGCCATCGTCGCGGCCAGGGAGCAGGGGGCCCTGCAATGGGCGCTCGGCAAGCTATCGGGCCGCGACAGGACGGAAGAGGAGCTTCGGCGTGGTCTTACCCAGCAGAAGCTCCCGCAGCCGACAATCGCTACAGTCCTCGACCGGCTGCGAGCCAAAGGACTGATAGATGACCGCCGATACGCCGGAGATTACGTGCGAACCCAGAGCGCGCGCCGCGGGCTTGGTCCGGCGGCGCTGCGAGCGAAACTCGTGCAACTGGGAGTTGCCGCGTCCACCGCGGACGAGGCACTGGCTGTGGAGATGCCGGAACAGAGACAGAAGGACATCGCTGAGACGGTGGCCAGGAAGCGGTTACCCCGTCTTCGTAAGGCGCGGGCGGACGACCGCCGGTCCCGCCTGTTCGCCTCGATCATTCGCCGGGGTTTTGACGACGACGTCGCCGCATACGTGGTGGACAAGCTTCTGGGAGACGAGTAACAGCAATGGGTTCCGCGCACCGTGATTCTCCTCAGGCGGAGGTGATCGGCAACACTTGGAGGTGAACTGCAGCGGTGGAGCATTTAGAACTCGGAATCGCAATCGTAGCCGCTGCTGCCTGCATCGTTCTCCTCGCGGTTCTCTACGTGCAGCGCGGAAGAGCCCGGCGACTCGAGCAAGCCGCGGACGAACAGGGCAGCCGGGTGGAACAGCTCCAGGCCGAGCTTGAGGCCAAGCAGAAAGAGGCCGAGCTGGCCGCGAGAGAACAGGCGATCAAGGCAAGGGTCCAGGCAGAGAAGGAGTTCACAGGTCGGAAGAAGGAAGTCGACAAGCTCAAGCGACGCGTGGATGAGAAGGAGGAAGCACTCGAGAAGCGCCGAGACGAGGTCAACCGCCGCGAGGCGGAAGTCCGCGAGAAGCAGAGGCAGCTCGCCGAGACTCAGGACGAGCTGGAGAAGGCCTATCAGGAAGCGCTTGACGAGGTGCAGCGCATCTCGGCGATGACAATCGAGGAGGCTCGTGCGTACCTGATGAGCGAGGTCGAGAAGGAGATCCGCCACGACGCGGCGGCGCTCGCTCGCAGGATCGAGGACCGAGCCCGTGAGGACGCGGAACGCAACGCCGCTCGCACGATCGCGTTGGCGATCCAGCGGTGTGCGGTGGAGCATACGACGGAGACGACCGTCTCAGTCGTTCCGCTGCCCAGTGAGGAGATGAAAGGCCGGATCATTGGGCGTGAGGGCCGCAACATCCGCGCCTTCGAGCAACACACCGGCATCGACCTGATCGTAGACGACACACCGGAAGCCGTCGTGCTCTCGGGGTTTGACCCCATCCGGCGCGAGGTCGCGCGCATTGCGTTGGAAGCGCTGGTGGGCGATGGCCGGATTCACCCGGGAAGGATCGAGGAAGTTGTCAGCAAGGCTCAGGACAGCGTGGACCAAAGCATCCGCGAGGCGGGCGAAGCGGCGGTGCTGGAGGCCGGCGTCAGCGGCGTCCACCCCGACGTGATCAAGCTCCTGGGCACTCTCAACTACCGCACGAGCTACGGCCAGAACGTCCTCAAGCATTCCCTGGAGGTCGCGCACCTGTGTGCGGCGATGGCCAGCGAGCTTGGGACCAGCCGCGTGACGGCCAAACGGGCGGGTCTGCTGCACGACATCGGGAAGGCTCGCGACTTCCGGGTGGAGGGCACGCACGCAGAGCTGGGGGCTGAAGTGGCCCGCCAGAAGAGCGAATCGGACGAGGTTGTGCACGCCATAGCCGCCCACCACGGCGACGAGGAGCCGAAGTCGATCGAGGCGGTGCTCGTCCAGGCGGCCGACGCGATATCCGCCTCGCGTCCGGGCGCCCGGCGCGATCCCCTCGAGCACTACATCAAGCGCCTCGAGGGGCTGGAGCGGATCGCCACCTCCTTTGAGGGAGTGGAGAAGTGCTTCGCCATCCAGGCGGGCCGCGAGGTCCGCGTCGTCGTCAAGCCCGACAAGGTGGACGATCTTGCCGCCCACCGGATGGCGAAGAACATGGTAGAGCGGATCCAGAATGAGCTTGAGTACCCCGGCCAGATCCGGGTGACTGTGATCCGCGAGACCCGCGCGGTGGAGTACGCCAACTGACCCCCGGCTTCCGACACGGAGGCAGTTCCGGGCAGCGGCGTACGCGGACTCAGGCAAACTTGCGAGAGAAAGGGCTCGAGGTACGGGCATCTCGCCTCGAGCCCTTACGTCGCCTTATGGGGGCTTCCGCCCGCTCGTAGTCGGCGTCTCTCGCCGACCTTGGGGTGAATCGCGGAACAGGCTCGGCCCGATACCCCTCCCCGAAAGGCGGGTGCCCGGCGAACCCTTGGCGCTCCCTGCGCGGGATGAGGGCTGCCCCTGACGTAGGCGAGACCCGACCAGGAGACCTCGGCGGAGGCCGTGTCATGAACGTGCTGTTCATCGGAGACGTTGTAGGCCGGCCAGGGCGCACGGCTCTCCGCCAGGCGTTGCCTGACCTGTTCAGGGAGTACGCAATCAGTTTCGCGATCGCCAACGGTGAGAACGCAGCCTCGGGCTTCGGCATTACGGAACGCCTGCTCAACGAGTTCATCGACGCAGGGATCGACTGCGTGACCACAGGGAACCACGTCTGGGCGCAAAAGGAGGTTGAAACCTTCATCGGAAATGAGGTAAGATTACTGCGTCCGGCCAACTACCCGCCAGGTGTTCCGGGCCATGGCGTGGGCCTCTACCCGATGCCTAACGGCCATGTGATCGCCGTGGTCAACCTGTGTGGTCGCGTGTTCATGCAGCCGTTGGATTGCCCGTTCGCCTGGGTCGATCGGGAACTTGCGGGGCTGCGGCAGCGGGCGACGGCGGTCATCATTGACTTTCACGCTGAGGCGACCAGCGAGAAAGAGGCGTTCGCCCGTCACGTCGATGGCCTCGCGAGTGCTGTTGTAGGGACCCATACGCACGTTCAGACGGCTGACGAGCAGATACTACCAGGAGGGACGGCCTATATCACGGACAGCGGGATGACCGGCCCGGTCGATTCCATTATCGGCACGAAGATCGACGCGGCCATGAGACGGTTCCGTACGCAGATGCCAACCAGGTTCACGGTAGCCTCGGGACCCAGTGAACTCTGCGGTGCGGTCATCTCGATTGACCCGGCCACCGGCAAGGCCCTACAGATCGTTCGTGTGAGGGAACGAACGGACTAGCTCAGCATAGGCTTATCAGAAGAGCATACAGCAACATCAACTTGATACCGAAGCACTCGCAACCCGCGACCGGCAGGGGCGACGTAGGTCGCGGCAATGGCAAACGCAGCTTCACAACAATGGGCGCTGCAGCAAGGGGGGCACCACAGGTTGAATGTGCTCAAGGTCGGTTCACGGTCTGATCCCAACAAGGTCGCCGGAGCCCTGGCAGGCTGTATTCGCGAGTCCCTCCGTGCAGAGATACAAACGATCGGCGCGGGAGCCCTCAACCAGGCCGTCAAAGCCATCGCCATCGCACGTGGTTACCTGGCTCCGGCAGGGCTGGATGTCTGGTGCTACCCTGCGTTCGTTGACGTCGAGATCGACGGCGCCGAGCGCACGGCAATCAAGCTATTCATCGAGCCCCGCAACCCGCCTCGGTAGGGCCCAGCGGCGACTCAACAGGCGCCTGGCGCGGGGCGGTGCCGACCGATTGGATTCGACGGGCTCGGATACACCCGTGGCGTTCGGCCTCGCGGGGCTGTCGCTCGCGGTTGCCGGGACGGCTTACCCCAGCCTCCTGGTGGGGATCAAACAGGGGTCCGCGATTCTCGTCGGTCACGAGCGAGAGCGAGCGGGCGCCGTCAGCGGCGCCCCTGTGGACCGGGGGGCGGTAAATGCGGTCGCGGATTCCCCCATAGCAGCCACCCATGCCTGTCGTCAAACCCTTCCGCGGACTCTTATACGCTCATACCCAGCCTGATGCCATCGGCCGCGTCCTGGCTCCCCCGTTCGACATGATCGGCCGCCGGGAGCAGGAGGCGTTGCTCTCCGTGAGTCAGCACAACGTCGCCTGGCTGACCATCGCTCAAGGGGAGCAGGACCCCGGCTATCGGGGAGTCGCCAAGCGTTTCTCGACCTGGCGCGAAGAGGGTGTCCTGAGACCCGATTCCCGGCCCGCATTCTACGTCTACGAGCAGTCGGCGGCGGCCGAGAGAACCTCCCAGGCTTCAGACACAGGAGCCGGCCGGCTTCGGGGCTTCCTGGCGGCCGTGCGGGTGCAGAACCCGTCGGGCTCGGCCATCTACCCCCACGAGAACACGTTCGAGCAGCCCATCCGGGATCGGCTGGACCTGCTCGGGGCAACGCAGTGCCACCTGGAGCCCGTCTTCGGCATCTACACGGATACGACCGGAAGGGCGGACGCTGTGCTCGGCGAGGCCACGTGTCAACCCCCAATCTGGGAGACCAATCCCGGGCGTGGGGCCGTGCACCGCCTGTGGCGGATGACCGATCCGACCCAGCAGCAGGCGCTTGGCGATGTGCTGGCCGATGTCCCCGTGGTCATCGCAGACGGGCACCATCGCTCCGCCGCAGCCCGCGCCCATGCCGAGCAGACGCGAGGTACGGGCGAGCCCGATCCCGAGGCCCCGCATGAGTACTTCCTGATGCTGCTGACCGATACCGAGACCGGCGGCCTGAACGTCGGTGCATTCCACCGGGTCGTGCAGCGCCTGCCGGCGCACATCGACATGGGACGCTGCCGGGAGGCCCTCGGGCCGCACTTCACGATCGAGCCGTTCACAACAGAAGGGCTCTCCGACGAGGCCGCCGTGGGTGTGTTGCTGGCACGTCTGGCGGAGCAAGGCCGATCCGGTCCGGTCTTCGGCTGCCGTCACGGTTCACGGACACTCATCGTCAGCATCAATAACCTCGACGCCCTGCTGCCCGAAGCCGAGCCGCCGATTGAGCCGTCAACGCTGCCCTTCGATGTGGCGCTGCTCCACCGGCTCATCCTGCGGCCGCGGCTGGGCTGTACCGGAGAGTTCGGCGCTCGCGCCGGCAACGTGGTCTTCGAGCACAACCCTCTGGCCGCGTGGCGACAGGCCTCGTGGGGGGAAGCGGCCACGGCGTGGTTCGTCAATCCGGTGGACGCGCACGCCGTGATGCGGGCTGCCCTGGAGGGCCACACCGTCCCCCAGAAGGCCACCTACTTCTTCCCCAAGCCCCCCAGCGGCATGGTGATGTACCCTCTCGGGCCAGACATCTTGGGCTAACCCGGCCTATCCACGACGGGCGCCAGGGGCGACCTCGACCGACTCTCTCCGGACCTCTTCTCGGACCACAGTCTCCGCTCCCACCTCGATACTGCGTGCATTGACCCCGCAGACCGGCCCGAGTGATCCGTCGCGTGCAATACGCACGAAGGCGAGCTCGGCATCCGCCGTCACGTGCTCGGTCTCAATCAACGCGGGACCGTCGAAGGACAGGCAGACGAGATCGGTGCCGCCATCGTGGTTGAG